>NZ_JAXGFT010000019.1:0-81069 GCF_041008785.1 Pseudophaeobacter sp. 1A16562
TGTGAACTTCCGGCCATCTAGGTCTCCTTACTCGTCAATTCCGTGGCACGATGCGGTGATCTTTTCGACCTGTCGTCACACGCCACTGTCCCTGTTGTTTCAATCGTCGTCCTCAATGCCGCCGATCAACTGCACATTCTCCAGACCGCGTGGCGCCATGTCGTTCATGATGGTGAGGAAATCGGCCCCCACCAGACGCTTTGCCCGCTCCAGCAGTAATGGCACCGGACTCGATGGTTCCTCGCGTGCGTAATAGCCAATGATGCGGTCCAGCATGTTGGACACATCCGCCGGTGAGTTGATCGCCCCCGGCGCAATCCCGGCAGCTGCAGCGGGCGCTACCACGGCAGCTCCGGCCTCGGCCTCTTCTGCCGCATCGGCCTCCGGCGCCTCGGCGCCCTCTTCGACATTGCCATAGTCGCGCAACCGTTTGGCAATCTGTTGCAGCAGCTTGATCAGCGGATCCAGTTCTGGCCCCTGCCCCGGTGTCTGTTCGTCGAACACCGCAGAGATTGCCTTAACGTTCTCGACCGCCGTTTCAGCCGCCGCCAGCCGGGTCGCGACCCCTTCGGGATCGCTGTCCTGAAAGGCAGCACTTATGGTCGCCTGATCCGGCACCCGCTCCATGTCCGATGGCGCCGTCGCAATCCCTTCGGCCACTTCCATCTCCCGCAGGGAGAAGCGGCCAAATCCGCGGCTGTCGCTCAGAGGCGTGCGGCGCAGAGACCGGTAGACCGGTGAAGGCCCTGCCATGCCACCGGGTTGACCGCAAAGATCCTGAACCGCGTTGATCCGCATGATCGGATCGCCGTCGTCTTCATCAAGCTCGGGGTGGCAGGTGTCCCAGTATTGCTCAAGACAGCCGCGCATGAATGTGGTCACATCCGCAAAACCGGACAGACCTTCGGATTGCAGCAAGGCATCGGCCAAAAACACGGCAGCCCGCAGATCGTGGCTGCGCTCCAGAACCTCTGTCGCCTTGACCGCGACTTCGCGGTAATCGGGATCCGTCGCCTCGGTGCGCTCATCGCCGATAACGGTTTCTTCCCCCGGCTGAGCAGCAAGCTCCATGTCCGTGAAGGCCGGGTCATACTCGAGATTTGCACCGCTTGGTGCATCCTCTTCCTTTGGCTGCAGCAGTACCGCCGGATCCATCTGACCTCCCAAAACCCGGTCAAACGCAGTCCGCCCCGCTACAACAAGTATTCAATCGATACCCATGCAGCGGTGTGAACCGCGCCACTCTAAAACAATAACTTGACGTCAAGTGAGCCTTATCGAATTCTTAAAGTCAATTGTTTTCACGTCCTTTTGCGAGTGGTGGTCATGTGTGCAGACCGGGTTAACGGTGACGATGTCAGGACGATGGTGCGGGAAGGCGCCAAGAAGCGGATGAGCTTTGCCTTCTGCCTGGATGGCTCCAAGGATCCGCTACTGATGATCCAGCCCGGCAAAAAACCCGAAACCTTGCGCAACCCGGTAAAGCAGGCCGGAGGAACAAACCCCATGGCCTGGGGCACCTATGTTGTGCGGGACGGCGAGATGGAAATGATCTGCGAACAGGCCCCGGGCAAGATGATCACGGCGCTGAAAAAGTTCCTGCAAAGGAACCGGCCCAAGGTGAACGTGCTGTTCTATGATGACGGCGGCAACCTTCTGGACAGTCTCAAACCCGAAGGCGAAAGCAAGGGGCAGGCTGATGTCGATGATGTCTCGGCCACCGGCATTGATGCCAGTGCGGTGGCACCTCTGACACGGCGCCTGAAGCGCATCCAGCCAAGGATTGCACTGGCTCCGGGGCCACTGGAGCTGAAACTGAAACGCGCCCTATCCAAATCGGTCAAGCTGATCAATGCGGGCCGTCTGCAAGAGGCCGAAACCCTGATCGTGGTGATCGAACGGGCCATCGCCCGAATCGGAAAGGACCGCGAAAGTGCCGACAAAAGCATGCGCCGCGGCCAACGGGAAATGGACCAGCGCTCGCTTGGCGCGCAGGTCAAACGCGCCCAAGCCCTCAGGGCCAATGTTGCCCGCGCCCCAGGCCCGGCCCGCGACCGTCTGGACCGGGCCGTACATGTTGCCGCGCGCCTGTTGAAGAAACGCGATCTCAGCGGCGCGCAATCGGTCATGGACCGCATCGAAAAAGCCCTGACCACGCTTGTCTGACCCCCCACCCGGGCGCAGTCGAGTTTTTAATTACATTTTGAAGAACTGGAGACTTTCATGCCCCTCAAATTCCTGCACGTCGCGGCCGTGATGGTCGCGGTTACGCTCATTGCCCTGCCCCGCAATGCCATGGCCGACACGGGCCCGCTGCTGGTGGAGCTGAACAAGACCGAAGAGATCGACGGCGGTGGGTGCCGCGCCTTCTTCCTGTTCCGTAATCAAACCGGGAAAAGCTTTGCCGGGTTTGAAATGTCTCTGGCGATCCTTGATGCTGGCGGTGTTATCGACCGGCTTCTGTCGGTGGATGCCGCCCCCCTGCCCGTTCAACGCACAACCCTGAAACTCTTTGAAATTCCCGACATCGCCTGCAGCAACATTTCCGAGATCCTGCTGCATGACATCACCTCCTGCCAGCCGCAGAACGAAGAGCAGATGGATTGCTTTCCGATCCTCAACCTTGAATCGCGCGCAGCTGCGCAGCTGGTGAAATAAGATGGCCGCCACCTGGGAAATGCTGGGCACTGGCGGGCCAGTCATCGCCTTGTTGGCGCTGATGTCGCTGCTGTCCCTCACCGTGATCGCGGTGAAGCTGATCCAGCTCTGGTCCGTCTGCAGCGGAGAGGCGGCGCGGGCAGAAGCGACCGACCTCTGGAGCGGCGGCGACCGGAAAAGCGCCAAAGACGCAATAACAGCGGGCCGCGCCCCGGCCGACCGTGTCATGACCTATGCGATGGACGCCCTGGGCAGCGGCCTCAAAGGCCCTCTGCTGATGTCCGAACTGGAGCGGCGCGGCAACGAAGAGGTCGCGGGCATGAACAGCCTGATCCGGTTGCTGGAACTCATCGCCATGGTGTCGCCCTTGCTGGGGCTTCTGGGCACCGTTCTGGGCATGATCCAGTCTTTTCAGGAGCTTGAACTGGCTCAGGGCGCTGCAAACGCCTCGGTTCTGGCCGGCGGGATCTGGCAGGCGCTGCTGACCACCGCGGCAGGGCTGCTGGTGGCCATTCCGGCGGCCATCGCGGCAGGGCTTTTCGCATCCCGGATCGAACGCGCGGCCCAGACCATCGAAAGCGCCGTGGGCAGGCTGATGCTGGCCGACGCCAGCCGCTGATCGGATGGTAGCCCCATGATCCTGAAACGAGCCTCCAGACCCCGCGCGCTGATCTCGTTGGTGCCGATGATCGACGTGATGCTGATCCTGCTCGTGTTTTTCATGGTCACCTCAACCTATCTGAACCTTGATATGATCCCGGCCCTGCGGGCCTCCGACGGGGCAACAGGCCCTGCCGCGACGCCAACCGATACGGTGATGATTCGCCTCGGCGCAGATGGCATTCCGGTGATCCGGGGTCGGCCCCTGTCCGGCTCCGAGTTGGACAGCCTCCTGCGCAGCACCATTGCCGCCGACCCTCTGACACAGGTTCTGATCCTGCCCTCCGGCGCGGCCTCGACGCAGGCTCTGATCAGCGTGATGGACAAGGCCGCACAAGCCGATGTGCAGCAGCTACGGGTCCTGAGGCTGGAGGTGCAGCCATGAAGCTGACCCGCCCTGCCCGCGCAGCCCAATCCGAAACGATCATTGCCCTGATCGATGTGGTGTTCTTCCTGCTCATTTTCTTCATGCTGATCGGGCGGATGGACGCCACCGCCCCCTTTGAAGTCACCCCGCCCCATGCCGAAACCGGACGCGATATGCCCGCTGGCGGCATCACGCTGGCCGTATCGGCGAAGGGCGCCCTGGCGCTGGATGGCGATGACATGCGCCCCGAAGATCTGCCCGACGTGCTGAGCGAGCATTTGCAGGATAACCCGGATCTGCGCCTACGGATCAACGCCCACCGCGCGGCAGAGCTGCGCAATGTCCTGCCTCTGGTCAGCAGCGCGCAACAGCTCGGCTTCCGCGATGTGGTTCTGGTCGTCACCCCCGAGACCGGCGGATGACATCGCGGGCCTCCATATGGGGTGCGGGTCTTGTCGCATCTGGCTTGGCCCATGCGGCCATGGCGGGGGCGCTGGTGTTCAGCCTGCGACCCGATGATCTGGTCAAACAGCCCACGCCCCAAAGCAGCCTGACAATGGCGGCGCAACGGCTGAACCGCAGCGAGGCAATCCCGCAGCAGCCCGAAGGCGAGGCCGCCGCAGAGGCTGATCCGCAACAAGAGGGGCTGGCGGCCAATCCGCTGCCGCAATCAGAGGCGCGCCCGGCCGAGCCGCAACCACAGGCCCTTGCGAGCTCGTCCCCCTCCCCTGCTCCGGTTCCGGCAGCCGCGCCCGCACAAAGTGCAGCTATCGCGCAAGCCCCACCTGCGGCGCAGCCCGTTGCGTCAGCGCAAGTCAAACCAGCTGCGGTTGCCAGCCTATCTCCCGAGATCACACCATCCATATCGACCACACCGTCTGCCGATGTGGCGCTCGCCGCAACCGATCTACCGCCTGCCCGCATTGCACCGGCTGCAGAGCCCTCGCTCGACGTGAAAACGGCGGCCCCGGCTGCGCAGCCCATTGCTCAGTTCGCCCCTGACACGGCGCCGGTGCCGCAGGCATCGCCATCAGTGGATGCGGCGCAAACGCTCCCGCCCAAAGCTACGGTTCTGCCCACCGCCACACCGCAAAGCGATCAGGTCACTGCCTCTCTTGCCTTTCAAGGCGGCGCACCTGACGGGGTCGACCCGGTCTCGCTGGCCGCCTTCCAAAGCTTCATGGCGCCCACCGTCGCTGCGGCAGAGGGAAACAGCCTGCGGGATGGACTGCTGGGCAGTCTGGCCGCCGTGCCCTGCTCCCGGCTGCAGGTTGCCTTTGACCCGGATACCGCCACGCTGTCCCTGCGGGGTCATATTCCGGAAGATGGAATGCGGGCACCGGTTCTTGCCGCGTTGCAGGCGCAGATGGGGCAGGACATCACCGTATCCGACCAGATGCGCCTGCTACCGCGCCCGCAATGCGGCGCCCTTGCCGGGATCGGAGAGGTCGGCCTGCCGCAAAGCACGGATCAGATCACCAATCCCCTGCTGGTCGGGGACGACGCCCACGCACGGGTCCTGACCTATGCAGGCGGCGACCGGCTGTTCTTCGATCTGACCGCGCCGGATTACCCCGCCTATGTCTATGTCGATTATTTCGATGCAGGCGGGCAGGTGCTGCATCTGGTCCCGAATGAAACCATCGCACTACAGCAGACCCCTGCCAAAGATCCGCTGCGCGTTGGCGCCAAGGAAGACACAGATCCCGGCCTGCAGATCGCCGTTGGCCCGCCCTACGGGCAGGAAATCGCGGTCGCCTTTGCCGCCTCGCATCCGCTTTATTCCGGGCTGCGTCCTATCAGCGAACCGGCCGAACCCTATCTGGCTTGGCTGCGCGAGCGTGTGACAGAAGCGAGAGAGCAACATGCTGATTTTAAGGGAGAATGGGTTTACTTCCTTGTCACCACGCACGCGCCCTGATCCCGCCCAACATCATGCAAAGCAGGCAGGCACCCAATCTACCACCGTGATAGGTGATCCCCTATTGGCAGCCCCCGGCGGCCCAGGATTTCAGCGTGCGTTTCAAGGCGCCGCCGAACGGATGCTGCTTGGACAGGGAACGCTGCATGTTGAGGCTAAGATAGGTATTGCCCTGATCGCACAGGCGTTCCCGGTTCCATTGATGGCAGGCGCTGCAGGTCTGCTCTTTCCAATAGCTTTCCGGCAGCCCCTCGATCGGGGGGAACATGGGCGACAGATCGACCACATCGGCCAGGCTTTTGCCCGCAAGCGCTGCTACCTCTGCATCCAGGGGGCTGGCATAGGTGACCGGTCCGGAATCCGCCGGTTTCGGCCCCGGATCTTCGGCAGGCGCCGCGACGACCTCGGGCTCTCCCCCGGCCTCTGGATCCGTGCCGGAACCGGCCGTCAGCGCCGCGATTTCGGTGCGGGCGATCTCGGCATAGGTGCCAGTCGGGTAATTTTGCAGGTAGGCCTCATAAGCGCTGAGGCTGCCATCCTGCTGCGCCGCATTGAACATGGCTGTTTCGGCCTCGTCGGGACCTTGTGACGTGGGCGCAGGCGCCGCGGTGCCACCACCGGCCAGTTCCTCTGCCATGACGTCCTTCAGCATGTCCCGCGCCTCCTGGGTATAGGCCCCGTCGGGATAGCCGCGCAGGAACAGCATCAGCTGCACCGGATCCCGCGTCGCCTCGACCGAGCGCCACAGCTGCAGCTCCTCAGTCTCTGCCGGTGTGAGTGCTCGTTCCTCAGGAGCCTTGGCAAAGACGAAGTCGCTGACCAGCGATGAGGTATCCCAGGGGGTCTGCTGCCCCCGGCTCTGCTCCAGTACCGCGCGGCGCACGTCCTTGAACACCTGCTCGACCGGCTGACCCGGCACCTGAATTTGCGTCGCCAATGCTTGGGTAAACGGGCTGTTGTCCCCGTCCCCATCCAGAGCCACCCCACCCGGAGACGTCGCATAGGCCAGGAAGGTGCCGGTCGGAGCCTTCATTTCGGCAAGACCGCTTTCGTCCAGATCCGGCACATTTTCGAACGGGTTGTTGCGGCAGGCGTCCAGAATCACAAGGTTGGTTCGATTGCGCGCCGAAGCCATCTGCCGCAGCACTGATTGCGCTTCGACCGCCATCAGGTCCAGATCCGCGGCATCGGCCAGCGCAACATCGACCGGCAGCAGGTAGTTGTTGCCAAAGCTTTGCACCCCGTGCCCGGCGTAATAGAACAATCCGGTGGCATCTTCCCCCGCCGCCCGCAGGCTGCGCCCGAAATGGGCAATCGCTCGCTTCATCCCGACCTGTGTCAGATCCGTCTCAACAGTGACCGTAAATCCAAGCTGTTCCAACGTCTGCGCGATCAGCTGTGCGTCCCGGTCGGGGTTGTCCAACGCGGTGACGGATGCATAGGCAGAGTTGCCAATGACCAGGGCTAGACGTTCTTCCGCCCTCGCATGACTGGCTCCCCAAAACACAACCAAAAGAAGAGCGAGACCAATTCGGATCGCCGCAAACATCGCGCGCATTTACTTTTCTCCAACACCTTTTCACACCGTCGCAGCATCCACAAAGGATCGCAAGGCCGGGAAATTCCTGCCGAAAGTATCGCCATCCTTGCGCCACACCACAAGTTTCCTGTTATGCTAGCAGCAGTTCCCTACTATTTCGTGCTATGCGGGGAACAGTGTCCTAGTTCCGCCAGGAGTGGCTTGTCCCATGTTCCGATTGCTCATTCTTCCGATTTTCCTCGTCCTTTTCACCCTGCCCCGCACGGTTTTTGCGGCCGATCCGCTCGAACACGGCTGGCAACTGGATCCGGAAATTTCCACCATCACCTTCCTGTCGGTCAAGAAAGGCACCATCGCCGAGACCAGCGAATTCGCGGCCTTCAGCGGACAGATCACCGAAAAAGGCATCGCCCAGATCAAGATCGCGTTGGATTCGGTCGACACCAAGATCGACCTGCGCAATGTGCGGATGCGGTTCCTGTTCTTTGAAACCTTCGCCCATCCCGAGGCCACCGTCACCGCGGTTCTGGATCCGGCGCAGCTGGCGGACCTGCCCACAGTGCGCCGCAAGCTGATGCAGGTTCCCGTCACCCTGTCGCTGCATGGCGCCGATGTCGACCTGTCCCCGCGGGTTGCGGTAACCCTGCTGGACAATGACCGGGTCAATATTTCCTCGGTCGATCCCGTCATCCTGCAGCTGAAGGATTTCAACCTGATGGCCGGGCGCGAGAAGCTGGAGGAAGCCGCCAATGTCACCATCACACCGCTGGGGATCGTCAATCTCAACCTGACCTTCCAACGCACCTCCCCCGGAACGGCGCCAGCCATCGCCGCGCCTGTGTCCGGAGCCTCGGCCGCGCTGGAAACCGCCGGAGATTTCAGCCGTGAGGCCTGCCTTGGCCGGTTCGATATTCTGTCCCGCAGCCGCAGCGTGAACTTTGCCCCGTCCACCGCGCGGCTGGACCGAACCTCGATCATCTTTCTGGACAGCCTGTACGATATCGTCAGCCGCTGCCCCTCGATCATTCTTGAGGTTGGCGGTCACACCGACAGTCAGGGCCAGGCGGCCTGGAACATGCGACTGAGCCAGCAACGCGCCGATGCGGTGGTGAGCTATCTGACCCGCAAAGGCATTGGGGCGGATCGACTGAAACCGGTCGGCTATGGTGAAACCACGCCGCTGGTGTCCAACGACACCGCGCAGAACCGGGCCAAGAACCGGCGGATTGATTTCAAGGTTCTGAACTGACCCACGGCAAACCGGCAAAAAAGAAAGGGCTGTCCCCGCGGGGACAGCCCTTTTGCTTTCTCCAAGACACTTCACCCTGTGGCTAGGATCTATTCCGCGCCCCGGTCCAGCGTGGTGAAGAAGGCCGAGATTGCCTCTTCCAGCCGCCGCCGGTCGATGGCGGAAAAATCCCGTTCCATCGCCATCTCGATCTTCCCATCCCGGGCCTGACACCGCACCGTCCCCGCGGGGACAGCGCAGCGCAGGGTCGTCTTTGCACTGGCCGATTTCGGCGCGGTCCCACCAGCGGGACTGCTGGAAGCTTCGGATGTCGGCGATGTCAGGACACCCCGCAAAAGCACCAGTTCTGCCTCTGCCGTATCAGGCCGCAGAGACCGCAGCTGTGCCTGCAACTGCGCTTGCGCCTTTGGATCATCCGCCAGCCGCTTCTTCAGATCGAGCCCCAACGCGCGCGGGATCGCCTCAGGGAAGGTAAGCTCGGTCCCGATCATGAGCAGCAGGTCGGCAAAATGGCGAATGTAGCTGCGTTTCTGACGACCGGCAGAGGCATAGAGAAGCCGCACGGCCTCATCAATGCTGTCCGCCTCCGTCTCGGGATCCTGCGCATAGGACACGGCCAGCTGCGCCATCTCGGCAAAGGAGATATCCCGGCGCACCAGGTTTTCATCGACCATCCGGCGATAGAGGCCCTGCAGGGTTTCCCCCTTGGCCACCAGCCCCGCCGGAATGGCTGCGAAGCTGTCATCGCCCGTTTCCTCAAGCAGAGCACGATAAGCCGACAGACGCCGAAAGCCCTGAACCAGCTGATAGACACCCCCGTCTTCCTCGACCCGGATCGGGTTCGACAGCCCGATCGAGCGGATCGAATCCTTCAGCTCATCCAATTCGGGATCCCGGCTGACAGAGCGGTCCCGGACCAGTTTGTCAGTGCGGATCTTCCCCAGCGGGATCCGGTCCACGACCAGCCCCAGTTTCTTGAGCCGCACGAACTCATGCGCCAGCCGGTCATTTTCCGCTCGGATCGTTTTCTCTGCCTCGGCGCGCTGGCGCAGGGCATCTGCGTTCTCGGTGATAGCCGTCGCCATCGGACCGCGCCGCGCTGCGCCGGAACCTGATCCCTCGGCCGTGTTCTGCCGGGGCGGTTCGGCCGGAGCCGGGGCAGGGGAGTCTTCTGGAAAATCGATGTCGAAAACTCTGCGCTTGCTCATGCTTCATCCTCCAGCTTTTCCCAGGCGGCGACCGCGTTTGTCTTGAATTCATCATAGGCCTGATCAAATGACGCCCGCGCACGCCGCCAGGTTTCGCGCGTCATGTCCCGGTAATCGATCTCGTAGATCGAGCTCAGGAACCGTCCCGACTGTTCGACCGCGCGGGTCATTTCGATCGGATGCTCAGTCATCCTGCCATCGAAAACCTTCATGAAGGCACTACGCATCGCGCGGTGCAGATCGTTGCCGGATTCATAGCGCGTCAAAAGGAAGCGGACGTCCTGAAACACCTTCGGCAAAGAGAACGTCCCCGCGGGGACAACCCCGTTGAAGGCCGACAGATCCTCAAGCGCTTCGGACAGCTGTCCGATAAAGGAGGTAGTGGAATCGTATTCCCAATAGCCCGGCCCCGACGGGATGTAGAGCATGTCGGCCGCAAAGACCGCATTCATCGACTGATAGCCAATCGCCGGCGGGCAATCGAAAATGATCAGGTCATATTCATCCGCCGGTAGCTGATCGAGGTAGCGCGACACCGCCGCGAAGAACGACCATTCGGGATTGAGATAGCGGTACTGCGCGCTGGCAAATTCGACAAAGGCCGCATTGGCGCAGCTGGGCACCAGATCAATCGTCGGCCAACTGGTCGGCTTGATGAAATCCCCGATGCGCAGATCCTGCAGACCCATGCCGGTGATCGATCCCGGCAGGCGACGTTCGGGCAGGGCGGCCCCGGTTTCGGCGCCCCGGGCTGATGCATTCATGCGTTCGGTTTCGCGCACCAGATCCCGCGCCATGATACCCCAGACCGTATAGTCCTCGGTCACGTCGCTCAGCCCCATGGAGTGAGAGAGGGTCGCCTGCGGGTCGAAATCGAGGCAGAGCACCCGGTATCCGTCCAGCGCCGCCGCATGGGCGAAATGCAGTGCCACGGTGGATTTGCCGGCGCCGCCCTTGAAGTTGGAGATCGCCACCCGCAGAGCGCGCTTGCCCGCCGGGCGCTGCGGCAGCAGGGACTTGCGGTTGATCTTGATCCGGCGGCGCAGCTCGTTGATCTCTTCCAGGGAATACCAGCGCTGGCGCCCGTCTTCTTCGACCTGTCCCTGCGGCAGGGAGGGGTCGGCCGCCAACCGCCCGCGCAGGGTGGATTGATTGACCTTGAAAATCAGCTCTGCAACTTCCCAGCTGGAAAATCTGCGCAGGGTCTTTTCCATCTCGGGGGAAAAGGTCTGCTGCCGGATCCAGCTTTGCATCTTGAGTGACTGCGCCTGCAACTGGGCCAGGTCTTCGTGTGTAAACATGACTGCTCCTACATCAAAGTGGCATAGGTCCCGTTTGCCCAGGACGCTAATTCTGCCTCAAAACCCATTTACGCCGGATTTGCAAAAAACGCAAAACCTATTATTGTCTGGATTTGCGTCCTGTCCCTGCGGGGACACCTTGTTCAGAAGGCTGAGAACAAACGCCTGTGTCACCGCTCCGCCGATTCGGAGGCACATGGCAAAACGTCCTGGTTTTTGGCGGTCATTGGCGCAGATATTGGGGGACATAAAGAAACACTCCCCAACTTATTGGGGGACATTTTGCATCCAATAGGGGACATACAGGGCGTCCCCCAATACCATTGATACCAATTTTCTTATCAGAAAAAGGTTTAGGTATGCCCGACCAACCCGATGGGTTCTTGACAGAATCGGAACTCCGGACGCAAATTAAGCCAAGATACAGAAAAACGTTGAGTTCGGATCGAAACCGACCAACACGACGGCTGCGTTCTCTCAGACAAGATAACACAGCATATGAGGCAACGGGCTGCTTTTCAAAACGAGACAGCAGCCATGGCGGGAACGGGGATGGCAATGCTTGCCAAAAGACCAGCGGGTCGTCATGCGGCGGCGATCAAATACGATGTTCTCACTGCCATGGGAGCATATGCGCTGGCACAGAGTCCGACCTCCCAACGACTTGTTCTTCGTTTACTGACGCTTCTGACAGCTCGCTATAACTGGCAACGGGATGAACTCGCTGTAGGCCAGCGCGAGATTGCCCGGCTCTGGGATGTGGACGAGCGCACCGTGAAGCGGGAGATGGCCAAGCTGCGCTCCATGGGATGGCTGGTCATCAAACGGCAGGGCGCGCGGGGCAGGGTCTCTCAGTACGGTCTGGGGCTGGACCGGATACTGGATGACACCCGGGACCGCTGGGCCGCCGTAGGCCCTGATTTTGACTACAGGATGAGCGGTAGCGACGAACAGCCAACCAATGTGGTGCCCTTACGCAGCGAGGCCAACGCACCGGCGCCGGATCTGTCTGATGGCACCGAATGGAGCCTCGCCAAGGGCTTGCTGCATTCCGAGGATATGGCGACCTATACGGCGTGGATACAGGCTCTGACACGGGAGAGCAGGGCAGGGGGCCGCCTGGTGCTGCGCGCGCCGAGCCGGTTCCATGCGACCTATGTCATGTCGCACCTGAAGCGCAGATTGCTGACCGCCTGCCGTGATGTGGACAGCGACATTACAGACATTACCGTCGTGTCGTGAAGAAAGGCGCCCCCGCATCGGAGGGCGCCTAGAACGGTAGATGAACCTATCGGCGATGCCCGCCGGGCACCTGACGTTCGAAATAGCCGAACATGAGGCTGATGATCCCTGCAATCACCATATAGACCAGCGCCAGCAGCAAGAGCGGCTCATAGACGATGAAGGTGTCGGAGCGAACGCGGGAGGACACCGCGTAGATGTCCATAACCGTGATGGTGGCGATCAGCGGCGTTGCCTTCAATTGCAGGATGGTTTCCCCGCCAAGCGTCGGCAGCACGTTGCGCACGGCCTGAGGCAGCCAGATACGGCGGAACATGGTCATCCGGGGCATGCCAAAGGATTTGGCTGCCTCCAGCTGTCCACGGGCGACGCCAGAGAATGCGCCCCGCATCACCTCGCCCTCGTACCCGGCATAAGACAGCGTTAGCGCCAGCACCGCATAGGGCCAGGCCTGCCGCAGGTACGGCCATAGTTCAGAGGAACGGATCCAGGGAAACTGCGGAAACAAGGAGCCAAGCCCATAATAAAGCAGCCAGATCTGCAGCAGCAACGGGGTGCCGCGTATCACCGTGCAGAACATCCGGGCCGGGGCGGACAGATACCAAGGCCCCACCGCCTGGGCGATCCCCAGCGGCACCGCCAGAAAAAAGCCGAGGATGGTTGTCACCACGAGGATCCAAAGCGTGGTCCACATGCCCTCGATCGCCAGCGGCATGTATTTCGGCAGCCAGTCCCAGCGCAGGCTGACGGCGCACCAGACAACAAAGGCCGCAAAAAGCGCCAGCATCACGATCCGATGCGGTTGGAAAAATGCGCGCAGGCTGGTCATTGGCGGCCCTCCTTTAGCGACGGCTGACCACGGCGGGCCCATTTCTCAACCCGGCCAAAGATGACCCCGGAGCAGAGCGTAACCAGCAGGTAGAGCGCCCCGGCAGCAAGGAAGAAGGTGAAATAGGCGCGGGTGCTGCTGGCGGCCTGTTTGGTCTCCAGCGTCAGCTCGTTGAAACCGACAACGGCCAACAATGCGGTGTCCTTGGTCGCGATCAGCCACAGATTGGCCAGACCCGGCGTGGCAAAGGCCATCATCGCCGGGATGGTGACCCGGCGCATGGTCATCAATGCAGGCATCCCATAGGCGCGGGCCGCTTCGATCTGGCCGGGCGGGACGGCTTGAATGGCGCCGCGCAGCACTTCGGTCGCATAGGCGCCCTGCACGATCCCCAGAACCCAGATGCCGGCGGCGACCCCGTTGATCTCGATCCGCCCACCGCCAAGCAGCGCGGACGCCTTGTTGATAAGATCGGTGCCCACGTAATAGAGGATCAGGATCAGCACCAGTTCGGGAACGGCGCGGATCACGGTGGTGTATACGGCCAGAAGGTCACGCGTGACCTTCCCGCCGTAAAGTTTTCCATAGGCCCCGAACAGCCCGATCAGAAGCCCCAGTCCAAAAGCACCAAAGGCGATTTGCAGAGAATTTGCCAACCCGCGCAGCAGGTTGCTTCCCCAGCCTGGAGCCGACAGCGATAGCAGTGCTGCGCTGTCAGCCAGACCAAGCGCGTTCAGGAAGTCAGTCACGGTAGCGCCTTAGTAGATGCTGGTCGTGAAGTATTTGGAGGTGATTTCGGCGTGGGTGCCGTCGGCAAGGATCTTGGCGATCCCTTTGTTCAGCGCCGCCTTCAGATCCTCTTCACCCTTGCGCACGCCGGCGCCGACACCTTTGCCCAGAATGGCAGGGTCGTCTTTGACCGGACCTTTGATCTCGCAGCAGGCGCCTGCGTCAGAACCGACGAAATCCGCCATGGCGATGCTGTCGGCCTGGGTCGCGTCGATGCGGCCGGCGAACAGATCCTGGTTGGCTTCGTCCTGGGTCTGATAGACGCGGATTTCGGCGTCCTTGAAGTATTCCTGCGCATAGGCCTGGTGGATGGTCGAGGCCTGCACGCCCAGGATCTTGCCTGCCAGCGATTCAGGGGTCGGCTCAATGTCCATGGACTTGTCCGCAACGATCACCGTGGGGGTGTTATAGTAAGCGTCGGAGAAATCGATGGTTTTCATGCGCTCTTCGGTGATCGACATGGAGGCCATGATGGCGTCGATCTGCTTGCCGGTCAGCGACGGGATAATGCCGTCCCATGCAACCGGAGTAATCACGCAGTCCAGTTCAGCAGCGGCGCAAACCGCGTTGATGACGTCGATTTCCCAACCAACCCAGTTGCCGGAGCTGTCAGCCGAAGCAAAGGGCGGATAGGGTTCGGCCGCGATACCGATCTTCACTTCTTCGGCTGTGGCCATGGTCGCGGCCAGCGCCAGCGCGGCGGTTGTCGCGGAAAGCAATGATTTGAATGTCATAGGTATTCTCCCTGAGTTGAGATGATTGGCCTTTGCGGCCTTGCCGCCCTTAGTGGACGGATTTCAGAAACTGTTGCAGACGGGGGGATTGCGGGTTGCCAAAGACCTGTTCTGGCGGGCCCTGTTCCTCGATCCGCCCCTGGTAGAGGTAGACAACGTGATCCGCGACCTCGCGGGCGAATTTCATTTCGTGGGTCACCAGCAGCATGGTGCGCCCTTCGGCGGCAAGGTCGCGGATGACCGTCAGCACTTCGCCCACCAGTTCAGGATCCAGCGCCGATGTGGGTTCGTCGAACAGCATGACCGACGGATCAACCGCCAGCGCGCGCGCAATCGCCGCCCGCTGCTGCTGTCCGCCGGATAGAAAGGCCGGAAAGGTATCTGCCTTGTCGGCAAGCCCGACCCGTTCCAGCAACTGGCGGGCCTTGGTGATCGCTTCGGTGCGCGGTTGTTTCAGCACATGCACCGGCACTTCGATCACGTTTTCCAGAAGGGTGCGGTGGGTCCAGAGGTTGAACTGCTGGAACACCATGGCCAGACGGGTGCGGATCCGTTCGATTTGGCGGCGATTCGCCGGGCTACCATCGCTGCGCATGGCGACCTCCTCGCCGCCGATGATGATCTTGCCGGACGTGGGTTGTTCCAGAAAATTGATGCAGCGCAGCATAGTTGATTTGCCAGAGCCGGAGCCGCCGATGATGGCGACCACGTCGCCTTTCTGCGCGGTCAGTGAAACCCCCTTCAGAACCTCCAGATGCCCGAATGATTTGTGCAGATCCGTGACCCGGATCGCCTCGGTGGCGGCGTCGGGGGCAGGGGGTGTCTGAGCAGCTGTGCTGGCAGCGGCGCTTTGCGGCATTTTTCGCGGTCCTTACTTTTCGGCTTGTAGTAAGGACGAACAATAGTAATTATGCAAGTGTATAATTTGAAATCGTCAGGCCGGAGAGACCGTGACCGAAGAACGCCGGAAATTTAAGCGGGAGACTGCAGAGGCCCGAAAGGCCGCCCTGATCGCGGCTACGCTTGAGCTGGTTGCCGAAAATGGCGTGCGCGGGGCGACGGTCCGGGCCATCGCCGAGCGTGCCGATGTGACGCAAGGTCTGATCCGGCACTACTTCTCCTCCAAGGAAGAGTTGATCAGCGCTGCCTACGAACATCACATGACCTATATGACGGATCTGACCGAGGCCCCGGCCACGCAGGTCACCGGCTGTGCGGTGAGCAGGTTGTCGGCCTTTGTTGTGGCCTCGCTTACGCCGCCGGTTGTCGATCCGCGTTCGATTGGTCTTTGGGCCAGCTTCCTCAACAAGGTGCAGCAGGATCCGGTCATGCGCCAGATTCACGCGCAGACCTATGCCGATTTCCGGGACCGGCTTGAGGCGCTGATCGATGCTGCGCTGCGTGAGACCGGACGCTCCGTCGCGCCGCCTGGTCTGCGCCATCTCGCCATTGCCTGTAACGCGGTGATCGACGGTCTGTGGCTCGAAGGTGGCGCCTTGCCGGATGCTTTTGAGCCGGGAGAGCTGCCCGAAATCGGGGTGCGCTCCGTCGGCGCCATTACCGGATTAGAATTGAAAATGACACCTCAGGAAAAGGCTGATCGGCCATGAAAACAACAGATGTGACCACGCGTTTGGCAGGGCTGGGCGGTGCAAAATGGGAAATACACCTGAAAGCACGCGCCATGGCCGAAGCAGGCGCCGATCTGGTCGAGATGACCATCGGTGAGCCGGACGTGCCAGTGCCGCAGGCGCTGCTTGATACTGCGGCCCGCGCCATGCAATCTGGCCGTACTGGATACTCCGATGGGCGCGGCGAAATGAATCTACGCCGGGCGCTGGCCGCGCAATACAGCAGCAAGATCGGCCGGGCGTTCGAGCCGGACAACTTCCTTTGTTTCCCGGGCACCCAGACCGCGCTGTTCGCAGTGATGACCGGGGTCGCGCAGCACGGCGATGAGGTGCTCGTCGGGGATCCGATGTATGCCACTTACGAAGGTGTCATTCGCGCAACCGGCGCCAATATGGTGCCCGTGCCCCTGCGCCCCGAACACGGGTTTCGCATGCAGGCCGAAGATATCGCCGCCCGTATCACACCGCGGACCCGCGCGGTGCTGCTGACCTCACCGCACAATCCCACAGGGTCGATTTTGACGCCAGAGGATATCGCGGCCATCGGCAAACTTGCCGTGGAGCATGATTTCTGGATCATCTCGGACGAGGTTTACGCCGAACTGGTGTTCGATGGTGCTGAGTTTACATCGCCGCTGGCGCAGGCCGATATCGCGGACCGGGTGATCGCCGTATCCTCGGTTTCCAAATCCCACGCCGCGCCGGGATTCCGCAGCGGCTGGTGTGTCGCCTCCAAGGAGTTCTGCGATGCCTTGCTGCCGTTTTCCGAAACCATGCTGTTCGGCAACCAGCCTTTCATCGCGGACATGACCGAACAGGCTGTGCGCGAGGGATCTTCTGTGGCGGCAGGCATGGTGAGCCGGTTCTCTGCCCGCGCCGAACGTCTGGCGGATCGGCTGCATGCGGAAACAGGACTGACCGTGCACCGTCCCGAAGCCGGCATGTTCGCGATGATCGATGTCTCTGCCACCGGCATGGATGGTGATGCCTATGCGATGGACCTGCTGGAAAACGGTGGGGTTGCCGTGATGCCGGGTTCTTCTTTCGGGGAAAGCCTGAAGACCTGGGTGCGGGTGGCACTGACTATCGAAGATGCAGGTTTCGACAAAGCGCTTGACCGGATCGTGGCCCATGCCGCCCAAAAGGCGCAGGAGGTCGCATGACCAGCGTCGGAGAACAGCTTGTCGCAGATCTGAAGGCGCGCGGCGTGACCTGTGTGTTCGGTATTCCCGGAGTGCACACGGTGGAACTTTACCGGGGGCTTGCCGCGTCGGGGCTCCGTCATGTGACGCCGCGCCACGAACAGGGCGCCGGGTTCATGGCAGACGGTTACGCCCGCGTGTCGGGACAGCCAGGCGTAGCCTTTGTTATCACCGGGCCGGGATTGACCAATACGCTGACGCCCATGGCGCAGGCGCGGGCGGATTCCGTGCCGATGCTGGTAGTCTCTGGGGTCAATGCGGCCCCGTCGCTGGGGAAGGGTATGGGGCATCTGCACGAATTGCCCGACCAGCACGCGCTGGCGGCGACGGTGGCACTGGTGTCCGAACATGTCGACAGTCCAGAAGCGCTGACCCCAGCGCTGAACCGGGTGTTCGATCACGTACAGAGCCCGCGACCCGGTCCTGTGCATGTGCAGATCCCGCTGGATATCGCCGGTACTGCTGCACCCGAAGGCGCGGCGGCTCCCCAGTCAAACGCGAACTATCCAGAGGCGGATGCCGATCAGATTGCCGAGGCCGCGCGACGGCTGAACGCCGCGCGGCGCCCGGTGATCCTTGCAGGCGGCGGGGCCAAATCGGAAGCGGCGCAATTGCGGCGCCTGGCTGAACGGCTGGATGCTCCGGTGGTACAGACGGTCAACGCCCGTGGGGTGCTTTTCGATCATGCCCTGAGCGTTCCGGCGAGCCCCAGCCTGCAGGCAACACGGGCACTGATCGAAGAGGCCGACGTGGTTCTGGCCATCGGTACCGAGATGGGACCGACGGATTATGACATGTACGCAACCGGCACCATGCCTGCGATGGCTGGGCTGATCCGGGTCGATCTTTGTGACCAGCAATTGCAGCGTCACCCTGCTGAGCTCAGCATTCAAAGCGGGGCAGGGGGCTTTCTGACTGCGCTTCTGGCAGCGATGCCGGACGGGCAGGCGGGTAATGACGGCGCCGCGCGGGCGGCCCGCACCCGCGATGCCGCGCTGGAAGAGCTGGGACCGGAGTATCGCGATCAGGTCGCCGTGCTGGATGCCATGCGCGATGCACTGCCTGGCGCGATCATGGTGGGGGATTCGACGCAGCCGATCTATGCCGGGAACCTTTACTACGATCACGACCGCCCCGGCGGCTGGTTCAACGCGGCAACGGGATATGGCGCGCTCGGCTATGGCATTCCCGCAGCCATCGGGGCCGCGATTGCGGCGCCTGACGCGCGGGTGATCTGTATCGTCGGAGATGGCGGTGCGCAGTTTTCGCTGCCCGAAGTCATGGTCGCGGTCGAGGAAGGTCTGCCGGTCACATTCGTGGTCTGGAACAACCACGGCTACCGCGAAATCGCGACCTCGATGCAGGACGTTGGCGTGACAGTGGTTGGCTGTGATCCCACGCCGCCCGATTTTGCCGCAACCGCCCGATCCTTTGGCATTCCGCATCAGGCGGTGGCTCAAACCCCGGCCGAGGTCGCCGCTGCTTTGCGCGCGGCGCCGAAAACCGGCCCTTCCATGATTGAAATCGCGGCACCTGTTTTTGTGCCGACACAGGACTAGAATATGACCAACCCTTCGTTTGAGTTTACCCGCGCTATCACCCGCCGTCCGGCGGCCAGCATCGTCAACGGGCTGCGCGCCGAGGATATCGGCACCCCGGATCTGGAGACCATGCTGAAGGCCCATGCGTCTTATGTGGCGGCCCTCAAAAGCACCGGCGCCGAAGTGATCGAGTTGGAGCCGCTGGAGGCCTATCCCGATGCGGTCTTTGTCGAGGACACCGCGCTGTGCCTGCCGCAGGGCGCCGTGTTGATGCGCCCCGGCGCGCCGTCCCGCATGGGGGAGGTGGCCGAAATGGCTCCGGCCCTGCGGGGGTGTTACGAAGATCTGCGCGAAATCAAGGGACCCGGCCATATCGAAGGCGGGGACATTCTGGTGACCGGTCGCGAGATCCTGGTGGGCCGCTCGGATCGCACGGATGCGCCGGGCGTTGCCGAGTTGGCAGAGATCGCGACGGAATGGGGCCACTCCCTGCGCGAGGTTTTCACGCCCGAGGGGGTTTTGCACTTCAAGACCGATTGTTCCCTGATGGATGCGGAAACGATCTTGTCCACCCGTCGGCTGGATGCCTCGGGCTGTTTCGAAGGTTACCGAGTTCTGCACGTGGCCGATGGCGAAGAGGCAGCGGCCAACGCGATCCGGTTCAACAATCTGGTGCTGATGGCGGGGGGGTTCCCACGCACTGCCGAAATGCTGGACCGCGAAGGGTTCGAGGTCGTGGAGATCGACAACCGCGACTGCGCGAAACTGGACGGCGGCATGTCCTGCCTGTCGCTGCGGTTCTGATCCCGTCAGCGGCCAGTGCGGGGCAGTTTGGGGCCACTCCAGTAGGCGCCGCTGTCCTGACGCAGGTCCTCATAGGCCGCGATCCGGCGGCGGGCGGTGTCGCCGCCTGCCGTGATCAGGTGTGTCAGCAGGCATTCCAGCACCGCCATGGCACCACCATAGGCGCCAAAGGCATGCAGCGAATTCGACGCGACGGCCAGCACATGATCGGCATGGATGCCGGGGGCGATCACCTCGCTGTCTGAAATCAGCACGACCTTGGCGCCTCTCTTTGCCGCCATGCGCAGGGCCTGAATGGTCCCCGAGGAATAGGGGGCAAAGGTGATGGCGATCAGGCAGTCCTCCGCCGAGAGGTCGATCAGATCGTCCATCGCCGAGCCCATATGGCGCGGCACCAGATCCAGATCCGGCAGTGCCATCCGCCCCACGTAGTGAAAGTAATGCGCCAGTGCATATGAGGCGCGGGTGGCGGTGACGTAACATCGCCGTGCCGAGGTCAGCGTCTCAACAATGGCAGCGGTGCGTTCGGGGGTCATCAGCCGCAAAGAACGCGCCACGATGTTGATCTCGTTGCGGGCCGCGCGCGCCTGAAGGGCAGCCGAGGGCGCATCCGACGCCTGCATCTGCGCCAGCCAATCCTCTCCCAGCCCCGCCTCCTGCCCGGTGACAAGAGCGGCGCGGAAGGGGGTGCGCAGGGCTTCGAAACTGTCAAACCCCAGATGCTCAGCAAGACGCACCAGCGTATTGGCGCTGATCCCGGCCTTGGTGGCGGTAAGGCGCACCGGGTCGAGCGCGAAATCACCCGGGTTATCGATGATATATTTCGCCGCCGCCGCCAGTTTGGGCGGCATGTGGGAAATGCTCTCTTTCAGCGTGGCCAGCAGGCGGGCGGTCTGTTTCGGATCAAGTTGGGGGTTCATGGGATAAACAGAACATATGTGCTGAACCATGCAACAGGAAATCACACGGTCTGCGCAGGCCCACGGATCAATTGCGACCGATGATATGCTGGCGCAGGGCGTGACCCAGACTCGAGAGTGCGAACAGGATCGCGGCGAGGCAGACAATGGTCGGCCCGGTCGGCGTGTCAAAGGTAAAAGCCAGTTGCAGCCCCCCGAGGGCGGACAAGGCGCCGATCGTTGCCGCAATCAGCGCCATTCGTTCCGGGGTCGAGGCAAAGGGACGTGCGGCGGCGGCCGGGATCAGCAAGAGCGCGGCGATCAGCAAGACGCCGACCACCTTGATCGCCACCGCGACGACAAGCGCGAGGGCAATGGTCAGCACCATCTGCTCTCGTTTCGGGTCGATCCCGGCGGCATAGGCCAGATCCGGGTTCAGGGTCGCCGTCAGAAGCGCCGACCACCGCGCCCAGAGCAACAGCAGAACCAGCGCCGCGCCGCCCCAGATAATCGCCAGATCAACGCGGCTGACGGCCAGAATATCGCCAAACAGATAGGCCATCAGATCAATCCGGACCCCATGCAGGAAGGAGACCGCGACTAGGCCAAAGGCCAGCGAAGAATGCGCCAGAACGCCCAGCAGCGTGTCCATGGCATAGCCCCGGTTGCTGAGGCTCGAAACCGCTGTCGCCATCATTAGCGAGGTAACGAGCACGCCCGCAAAGACCGAGGTATCAAAAGCCAGCGCCAAAGCTACGCCCAGGATGGAAGCATGCGCCGTGGCATCGCCGAAATAGGCCATCCGGCGCCAGACCACGAAACAGCCCAGCGGCGCCGCCGCCAGCGCGACACCGATCCCGGCAAGTGCGGCGCGGATCAGGAAACTGTCGAGAAAGCTCATGATACCTTGTCCATATCTGCAACGCCCCTGTTTGCGTCGGAGGGGCCGTGATCGTGGTCGCAGCCAGGGCCATGATCGTGGGAATGGTCGTGCGAGTGGTTGTGTTCGTGCCGGTAAAGCGCCAGCGCTCCTTGGGTTCCGGTGCCAAACAGCGCCCGGTATTCCGGGGCAGAGGCCACGTGTTCCGGCTCCCCCTCGCAGCAAATATGGCCGTTGAGGCAGATCACCCGGTCAGAGGCGGCCATGACCACGTGCAATTCATGGCTGACCATCAACACCGCGCAGCCGAGTTCAGCCCGTACGGTTGCGATCTGTTGGTAAAAGGCGGCGGAGCCGGGTTGATCAAGGCCTTGGGTGGCTTCATCCAGAATCAGAAGTTGCGGGTTTGTCAGCAGCGCCCGGGCCAAAAGGACGCGCTGGAACTGCCCGCCCGACAGGCCCGACATCTGCCGCGTGGCCAGCCGGTCGGCACCGGCCTGTGTCAATGCGGCTTCGGCCTGAGCGTCACTGACGCGGGTTGGCAGGCTCAGAAACCGGCGCACGGTTAACGGCAGGGTGGGATCGATATGCAGTTTTTGCGGTACATAGCCGATGCGCAGGCCGGGCGCGCGGGTGATGCTGCCCCGGCTGGGCTTCAGGGCGCCGATGATGCTGCGCAAGAGCGTGGATTTTCCCGATCCGTTCGGCCCGACGATGGTGAGGATCTCACCCGCTTCGATATTCAGGTTCACATCGGACAGCACCGTGTTGCCGCCATACTGAACGGACAGGCCTTTCAGGGATACAAGGCTCATGCAGCCTGTGCCTTCTGGCATTTTGGGCAAATCCCTTCGGCTTCGACGACGGTGCGTTCGATCAGGAACCCGGCTTCCTCTGCTGCGGCACCGAGCTGTCCCTTGGTAGGATCGGTATGCACTTCGGCCACGGCATCGCAGATTCGGCAGATCATGAAGATCGGCGCGTGCCTGTCGCCCGGATGGGTGCAGGCCACAAAGGAATTCAGCCGTTCGATCTTGTGGGCAAAGCCATTCTTGACCAGGAAATCCAGCGCCCGATAGGCGACCGGGGGCTGCGAGCCGAGTCCCTCTTCGCGCAGCCGGTCCAGAATGTCATAGGCGCCGAGCGCCCGGTGCTCTTGCAGCAGGATTTCCAGCACCCGCCGCCGTACGGGGGTGAATTGCAGGCCCTTTGCCTTGCACCGGGCATCCACTGCGGCAATGCAGTCGTGGATACAGCTGCTGTGATCGTGGGTTTCGAAGCCGATCGAATCCATCAGGGGTCTCCGCACAGGGCAATTGAAGGGGCAGTAACAGGCACCGATTTGGGTCTTGATATGTTATGTTATGACGTTTATCAAGCCGCGTAATGTTATACAATTACATCGACTCGGGACGAGAGGACTGTCGGAATGAAAGGCTTATCTTACGCAGCGGCGCTGCCTGCTGTTTTTGGGGCAGGGATGGCGCTGGCCGAGGTGCCGCGGGTGGCGGTTGATATCGCGCCGGTGCATGGGCTGGTCGCCCGTGTGATGCAGGGAGTGGGAGAGCCGGATCTGGTGGTGCCGCCCGGTGCGTCACCCCATGGCTACGCAATGCGCCCCTCCGAAGCGCTGGCGCTGGACCGCGCTGATGCGGTGTTCTGGATTGGCGAAGCACTGACACCCTGGCTGGAAGGCCCGCTTGAGACCCTGGCTGGGCGGGCGCGGGTGACCGAACTGCTGGAGGTCGATGGCACGCTGGAGCTGGAGTTCCGGTCGGGCACGACCTTTGATCACGATGATCACGATCATGAAGCCGAGCATGATCACGACGGTCACGCTGGCGAAGATCACGATGGACATGAGGATCACGCCGTAGAAGGCGAGCATGGTGACGATCATGATCACATGGCGCATGATGAACACGGCGACGCGCATCACGAGGATCACGCTGGCCACGCGCATGAAGGCATCGACCCCCATGCCTGGCTGGCGCCGGAAAACGCAGAGCTGTGGCTATCGGTCATTGCGGCAGAGCTGGCCGCGCTGGACCCCGAAAACGCAGAGATCTACATGGCCAACGCCAAGGCCGGTCAGGCGGAAATCAAGGAAACCGTGGGGCGCCTTGATGCGGTTCTGGAGCCACTGCGCGCCAGCTCCTTCATCGTTTTCCACGACGCTTACCAGTATTTCGAGCACAGTTTTGGGTTGACCTCATCCGGGGCGATTTCGCTAGGCGATGCTTCGGACCCAAGCCCCGCGCGCATCGCCGAGATCCGCGATGCGGTTGCGTCCCATGGCGTCGCCTGTGTCTTTTCCGAGCCGCAGTTCAATCCGGGACTGGTCGATACGGTGCTGGATGGGACCGGGGCAAAAACGGTAGTGATTGACCCCATGGGCAGCCACATCCCGCCTGGGCCGGATTTCTACACGGAACTGTTGTCCGAACTGGGCAGCGCCATGGCGAGCTGCCACTAGGTATTCCGGAAAGGGGCAGGGCGGGGGACCCTGGTCTGCCCCTTTCAGAACCGGTTCTTGACCAGATGCGTCAGGGTCGCGCCGGTCTCGTAATAGGCTTGTTTGAGCCCGGCAAAGGGCAGGCTGTGGCTGGCCACCGGGTCTACCGGAAGGCAGGATGTCTCGCCAGTCAGCAGTGCCTCGGCCATGCGGGTGCCAAACAGTGTGCCGGGGCAGATGCCGCGCCCGGAATAGCCGAAACAGGCATAGCCGCCGTCCAGATGCTGGATCTTCGGCAGGTGTTCCGTGGTCATTGCGATCCGCCCGAACCAGGTCTGTCGCAAGGGCGTGTCGGCCAGCGCCGGGAATAGATCGGCCAGTTTGCGCCGCAGCCAGCCGAGGTGAATGCCGCTGCCGGGATGGTTCAGCGCCCCCATGCCGCCGATGATCAGGCGACCTTCCTGATCCAGCCGCCAGGAGGACATGACCAGCGCCGAATCCCAGCATCCTTCCAGCTCGGGCAGGATGGCCTTGCGAACTCTGTCCGGCAGCGGATCGGTTGCGGCCTGGAAATAATGCACCGGGATCATGGCCGGGGTTTTCAGCCCTTCGATAGGCAGGGCGTAGCCGTTGGTGGCGACGATCATATGCTTGGCGCGAATGCGGCCATTGGGGGTGGTGATGTCCCAGATATCCTGCTGCCGTGTGGCCGATAGGGCAGGGGTCTCTGCGTGGACCTTTGCACCTGCGCCCGCAGCGGCCCGGGCCAGACCGCGGGCATAGGCCAGCGGCTGGATCGTGCCAGCGCGTGGATCAAACAGCGCGCCGAACACCTGTTCGGACCCGACCCTTGCCTGCGCTTCGCTTGCGTCCAGCAGTTTCACCGGAGCGCCGATCCGCGACAGCTGGTCGAAGCGCCGTTGCAGATCTTTCATGCCGCTGGGGGCATGGGCGCAGTGCAGCGTGCCCTTGCGGACCGGTTCGCAGGCGATCTGATGGGTTTCGATCAGGTCATAGACCATATCCGGTGCCCCGGCGAGCAGGTCGGACAGGCGGCGCCCGGCCGCCTCGCCGATTTCGGCGTTGATATCCTCGGGGGGCAGCCAGAGGCCGGCATTGGCCAGACCGACATTGCGCCCCGACCCACCGCTGCCGAAACTGCCCGCCTCGATCAGGCGGACATCGGCGCCTAGTCCCGCAGCCTTCAGCGCGGCGGCACACCCTGTGTAGCCGCCGCCGATCACCACCAGATCCGCAGTGACCTCTTCGGTCAGCTGCGGCGCCAGGATCTGCTCCCGGCAGGTGTCATGCCAAAGACTGGACGCCAGATCAGATGTCAAATTTGATCCCCTGTGCAAGCGGCAGATCGCGTGAATAGTTCACGGTATTCGTCTGCCTGCGCATATACCCTTTCCAGGCGTCAGATCCGCTTTCGCGGCCGCCGCCGGTTTCCTTTTCTCCGCCAAAGGCCCCGCCGATTTCGGCACCGGAGGGTCCGATGTTCACATTGGCGATACCGCAATCCGAACCCGCTGCCGAGAGGAAATATTCGGTCTCGCGCACATCGGTGGAGAAGATGCAGGAGCTGAGCCCCTGAGGCACGTCGTTCTGCAGGGCGATGGCCTCATCCAGATCGTCGTATCTCACCACATAAAGGATCGGCGCGAAGGTTTCGGTATGCATGATCGCCGATTGTTCCGGCATTTCCACGATGGCCGGATGGGCATAGGCTGCATCGCCATGGCTGTCCTTTTGCGCCTGCCCGCCGCCGTGCACCTTTCCACCTTCGGCCTTGGCCTGCGCCAACGCAGCGTCCATGGCGTCCAGCGCGGGACGGTCGATCAGCGGGCCGACCAGGGTGCCGTCGGCCAGAGGGTCGCCAATCGGCAGACCCTCATAGGCCTTGATCAGGCGCGGGATCAGCTGGTCATAGATGTCCTTGTGCACGATCAGGCGGCGCAGGGTCGTGCAGCGCTGCCCGGCGGTGCCAACGGCGGAGAACACGATGGCGCGCAGGGCCATTTCCAGATCCGCCGAAGGGGCCACGATCATCGCGTTGTTGCCGCCCAGCTCCAGAATCGTGCGCCCCAGACGTTTGGACATATCGGCGGCCACCGCCTTGCCCATCGGCACTGAACCGGTGGCCGAGATGATCGCAACATCCTTGGAGGCTGTCAGCGCTTCGCCCAGATCGCGTTCGCCAACCAGAGTCTGAATCAGGCCTTTTGGAGCTTCGTCGCCGAAAGTTTCCAAAACCCGCTCGCAGATCTTCTGAACCGCCAGCGCCGTCAGGGGGGTCTTCTCGGAAGGTTTCCAGATCACCGGATCGCCGCAGACAAGGGCCAGCGCCGCGTTCCAGCACCAGGGCGCGACCGGGAAATTGAAGGCGGTGATGATGCCGCAGGTGCCCATCGGGTGCCAGGTTTCGCGCATGGCGTGGCCAGGGCGCTCGGATGCAATGGTCAGGCCATAAAGCTGGCGCGACAGGCCAACCGCGAAATCGCAGATGTCGATCATCTCCTGCACTTCGCCAAGGCCTTCCTGATAGATCTTGCCGCATTCCAGCGTCACCAGTCGGCCAAGGTTTTCTTTCTCGCGGCGCAGCTCTTCGCCAAGCAGGCGGACCAGTTCACCGCGGCGCGGGGCAGGCACTTGCCGCCAGGCCGTGAATGCCTGTTTCGCGTCTTCGATCTGGGTTTTTGCCTCGCTCACACTGTGCATCTTCAACTTGGCGATTTCGCTGCCATCGACCGGCGTGGTCACGCTGAGCGTTCCACCCCAGAGTTCGTCTTTGGTCAGGCCAGCGGCGGTCAGGATATCTGCGTAGTCCATGGAAGGAGTCCTTGTCAGAGAATGCTGATCATGAGGGAAAGAACTATCTTTGATGATCAGGTGTTGGCGTTTTCCCTTGTTTGTCATTGAAAGGAGTGGTTTGCACATGAAACTAATTCCTGCCGGTATGAGGTAAAGTCATATGATCGCGCCGCGTCGCTTTTTACCCTCCATTCCATCCCTGCTTGCCCTCGAAGCGGTGGACCGTCTGGGCAGCGCCTCGGCGGCGGCTGAGGATCTGTCGCTGACCCAAAGCGCGGTCAGCCGCCAACTGAAACAGCTGGAAGAGCAGATGGGGGTTGATCTGATTGCGCGTGATCAGATGCGGATGCAGCTGACACCGGCGGGGGCAGGGTTCGCACAGGAGGCACGCGGTATCCTGACCCGGCTTGCGCAGGCCTCGGTGAAACTCAGGGCCAACCCGGATGGGGGCAGTCTGAACCTGTCGATCCTGCCCTCCTTCGGGCTGCACTGGCTGGCGCCGCGGCTGAAGGATTTCGTGGCAGGGCATCCGGGGATTACCGTCAACCTTCAGACTCATAACCTGCCGTTCAGTTTTGAGGGCAGCACCACACAGGCTGCGATTCACTATGGCACACGTGATTGGCCGGGCGTCGAATATTTGCCCCTGATGCCCAAACACGTGCTGCCGGTTTGCGCGCCCGGACTGATGCATGCCCCGGCCGCAACGCCGGAGGAGCTGCTCAATTTCCCGCTGCTGCATCTGGAGACCCACCCGGACAGCTGGGAGCAATGGTTTGCCCTGCATGATGTTCCGGCGGAAAAACTGCGCGGCATGTTGTTCGATCAATCCTCGGCGATGACACAGGCGGCGGTACATGGGCTTGGCGTTGCCCTGCTGCCGACCTTCATTGCCGAGGCGGAAATTGCCCAGGGTCGGCTGCAACTGGCAGTGCCGGGCGCGCCGGTTATGCTGGGGTCGTATTTTCTGGTCTGGCCACAGGATCGGGCGACTGACTATCCCTTGCTGAAATTCCGTGACTGGCTGATCGGGCAGATCGGCCCGCAGGAGGTGTCGTGATGCGGCTGCCCAGCCTGACCCATATGCGTTGCTTCGAAAGCGCGGCCCGGCATCAGAATTTCACCGCCGCCGGCGAGGAACTGGGGCTGACCCAAAGCGCCGTCAGCAAGAAGGTGAAAGAGCTGGAAACGGTCCTGGGGTTCGAGTTGTTCCAGCGTGTCGGGCGCGGTGTGGTGTTGACCCCGGCCGGGCAGGGGCTTGCCACCGATCTGGCGCAGGATCTGGGATCGCTGAAGGCCAGCCTGCAAAAAGCGGTTGCCGCCGGGGCCGGGCGTTCGGCGCTGCGGATCGCCGTCCTGCCGACATTCGCCAATCGCTGGCTGATCCCAAGGTTGCCGGATTTCTTTGCCCGCCACCCCGAGATCGAGCTGAATTTCACCACCCGGCTGGAGCCGTTTGATTTCAGCCGCACCTCTTTTGATCTGGCCATTCATTACGGGCTCGACAATTGGCCCGGTACCTTGATGACCGAATTGTTCGGCGAGCAGATGATCCCGGTCTGCGCGCCGGATTTCTTTGCCGGGCAGGATCTTGCGGGCAATCCGAATTGGCCTGGGGTGCCGCTGCTGCATCTGGAAAGCCGCGAAGAAGCTTGGCGGGACTGGTTCGCACGAGCTGGGATCATCGGTGCGCCGCGTCAGGACGGGCGCTATTTCGACCAGCATTCGATGGTTATCGCTGCAGCGGTGGCCGGGCTGGGCGCAGCGATCGTGCCATATGATATGGTGGATCAGGAAATCGCCTCGGGTGAGTTGATGCGCATTCCCGGTCCGCATCTGACCTCCCGCAAACGCTATTATTTCGTGCGTCCATACGGGGCGGCGCCAAAACCGGTGCAACGGTTCGAGGCCTGGCTTAGAAAACAGCTGCGCAGGGAAGAGCCTTAGCCGCCATATCCACCCGGCGGCTCAGACCGTCCGGGATTGGTGGCGCGACAGAAAAGAATTAGATGTGCAGAGGCTGTGCTCTGACCTGCCTGCTGGGAAACCAATGTCCAAGATCCTGACAATCACGCTGAACCCTGCCGTTGATCTGGCCACCTCGATCGCCCACGTGGTGGCAGGCCCCAAGCTTTATTGTGATACTCCGCGCACCGATCCGGGCGGCGGCGGTGTCAATGTGGCCCGGGCCATTCACAGGCTGGGCGGCGATGTTCTGGCGCTGGTTGCCGTAGGCGGCGCCATGGGGGAGCGGCTGTTGCAGCTTCTGGCAGCGGAGGGCGTCCCGGTGGATCCCGTGCAGGCCGGTGGTGAAACGCGGCAGAGTTTTGCGGTGACGGATACATCGACCGGGGAACAGTTCCGCTTCAGTGTTCCGGGTGAGGAGATGAGTGAGGCTGACGGCGCGCGTCTGCTCGATGCGATTGCCTCTGCTGCGCCAAGGGATGGTTATGTGGTCCTTAGCGGTGGCGTCACGCCCGGTCTGGGTGACGATTTCCCGCAAAAGGTTCTGGCGGCCCTGACCCCGAGCCGGAGCAAGCTGGTAGTCGATACCTCAAAGACTGCGCTGGAACATCTGCTCACCTCACCTTCCGATCCGGTGCATCTGTTGCGGCTGGATCAGCGTGAGGCGGAGCAGTCAGCAGGGCACAGGATGGAGAGGCTGAATGACAGCTACACCTTTGCCGAGGCGCTGATTGCGCGCGGCGTGGCGGAGCTCGTGGTTGGCGGCCGCGGCGGTGAAGGCTCCATTCTGGTGACGGGGCAGCAGCGGTTTTTCTGTCGCGCACCCGAGGTTCCGATGGTCAGTAAAATCGGGGCCGGGGATGCCTTTACCGGGGCGCTGACGCTGGCCCTGTCGCAGGGCCAGCCTCTGGGGCAGGCGCTGCGCTGGGGCGTTGCCGCCGCCAGCGCAACGGTCCAGACCGAAGGCACCGCATTGTTCAAGGCCGAGGATGTAACGGCACTGCTGGACCGCTGCGCGCTTCGCGAAGATACATCCCTTTGATGTGCGCCTCTCAGGCCATCTTCTTCCCGGCTGTCAAACCATTTACCTTTTCGACGATGGCGCGGACGTCGATGCCGTGGTGGCGGTAAAGATCCCCTATAGTGCCGGTCTGGCCAAAATGCTCCACCCCAAGCGGGATTGTCTGGTGCCCGGCGACAGAGCCAAGCCATGACAATGTGGCCGGATGCCCGTCGATCAGAGTGATGATCCGGCAATGGGGCGGCAGCCGCCTCATCAGGGCCTCGATATGCGATTGCGCGGCTGCATTGCCGCGGGCGCGAGCGCGTTGCGCCGCTGTCCAGCCTGCATTCAGCCGGTCCGCCGAGGTCACCGCCAGTACGCCAATGTCGCGGCGACCTTCGCCGACCATTCCGGCGGCCTTGATCGCCTCTGGGCCAACTGCGCCCTGATAGGCGATTACCACGTCGCAATTCGGCCCCGGCTTGCGCAGCCAGTAGGCGCCATCGATGGCACCCTGACGGAATTCTTCGTCGACGCGTTTGCCGGGCTGTTCAACAGGGTTGGTGGTGAGGCGTAGATAGACCGACCCGCCGGTCTCATCCCGCAGCCAGGTGCGTTCATCCGGATCGCCCTCGCCATCGCGCTGCACGTAGTCAAAGGCCCACTCCATGATCACTGCCAGCTCATCGGCAAAGGCAGGTTCAAAGGAGGCCAGCCCGTCCTGGCTCATCCCGATGAGAGGGGTTCCGACGGATTGGTGCGCACCGCCTTCGGGCGCCAGTGTCACCCCGGAGGGGGTGCCGACGAGGATGAAACGCGCGTCCTGATAACAAGCATAGTTCAGCGCATCGAGGCCGCGGGCGACAAAGGGATCATAGACCGTGCCGATGGGGATAAGCCGCTTGCCAAAGAGCGAATGCGACAGGCCCGCCGCGCCCAAGAGCAGCATCAGATTCATCTCGGCAATGCCCAGTTCGATATGTTGGCCCTGCGGTGTGAACTCCCATTTCGCGGTCGAGGGAATGCGGTTTTCGATAAAGGCATCGGCCTGTTCGGTGCGAGCAAAGAGCTTGCGCCGGTTCACCCATGGGCCAAGGTTGGTGGTGCCGGTCACATCAGGTGAGGTGGTGACGATGCGGTCGGCCAGTGCGCTATCGCCCTTCGAGAGATCATCAAGGATCTTGCCAAAGGCCATCTGGGTCGACACCTCGCGCGAGGTGTCGACGGCAATCGCGGGCACCGCCAGTTTGTCATCCTGATAGCGCCGGGTACCCTTGGCAAAGAAGGGCACCTCAGACAGGAAGGCGCGCAGAGCATCCGGGTCTTTGACCGCTGCCAGAGGCTCCCATTCTTCGCCTTCAGCCACGCCCATGTGCTTTTGCCATTCGGCGAACTGGGACTTGTTCATCAGCCCGCCGTGATTGTCCTTGTGTCCCGCAATGGGCGTGCCCCAGCCCTTGATCGTATAGGCGAGGAAACAGGTGGGCCGATCGTGGTCGATGGCGTCAAAGGTCTGAGCCATGGTCTCCACGCAGTTGCCGCCCAGGTTCTCCATCAGCGCGGCCAGTTCGGCGTCGCTGCGCCGCTCGATCAGGGCCGTCACATCGCCCTGATCGCCGAGATCATCCATCAGCCGCTTGCGCCAGACTGCACCGCCCATGAAGGTCAGCGCGGAATATTCCTGATTGGGGCAGGCATCGATCCAGTCGCGCAAATGATCGCCACCGGGTTCCTCGAACGCGGCCCGCTGCAAGACGCCATGTTTGACCCGCACCACATCCCAGCCGAAGGCGTCGAAAATCTTCTCGATCCGCCCGAACAACCCTTCGCGTACGATTCCGTCCAGTGACTGGCGGTTGTAATCGATGATCCACCAGGTGTTGCGCAGATCGTTTTTCCAACCTTCCTGCAGGGCTTCGTAGATATTGCCCTCGTCCAGTTCTGCATCGCCGACCAACGCCACTATGCGGCCCATCGGGGCATCGCGCCCCCAATCCTTGGCCTTGATGTAATCCTGGATAATCGCAGCAAATGAGGTGATCGCCACGCCAAGGCCCACCGAACCGGTGGAGAAATCCACATCGTCGATATCCTTGGTCCGGCTGGGATAGCTCTGCACGCCACCAAAGCCGCGGAAATTCTCCATCTTCTCGCGGGTCTGGTTGCCCATCAGGTATTGCATCGCGTGAAAGACCGGCGAGGCATGGGGTTTCACGGCCACCCTGTCCTCGGGCCGCAGGGCCGAAAAATAGAGCGCGGTCATGATCGATACCATCGAGGCGGAGGAGGCCTGATGCCCGCCGATCTTGATCCCGTCCACCTTGGGGCGCACGTGATTGGCGTGATGGATCATCCAGTGCGACAGCCACAGCAGCCGCTGTTCGACGGTCTTCAGGTGGGTGAGATCGGCGGGCATGGCGCTCTCCTTATTCGGCAGCGTGTTTGGCGGGCGTGGGCAGGGCCTGATCCAGATCCTGCAGGATGTCGGCCACGTCTTCCAGCCCCACCGACAGGCGGATCAGGCCATCGCTGATGTCATGCTCAAGCCGTTCCTCGGCGGTATAGGTCGAATGGGTCATCGAGGCCGGGTGCTGGATCAGCGTTTCCGCATCGCCAAGCGACACGGCGCGCTGGATCATCTCGAGCGCGTTCATGAACTGGATCCCGCCAGCCATACCGCCGTCGATTTCAAAGGCGATCATTGCACCCGGCTGCGCCATCTGGCGTTCGGCCAGTTCGTGCTGGGGGAAGCTTTGAAGCCCCGGAAAATGGACGCTGCTGACGGCCGGATGCGCCTCCAGATACTCCGCCACCACCCGGGCAGAGGCGCAGTGACGATCCATGCGCAGGGCCAGAGTCTTGAGCCCGCGCAGGATCAGCATGGCATTGAAAGGCGCCATTACTGCCCCCGTCATGTCCTTCATCCCCACCAACCGGATTTCGGTGATCTGCTCGGCAGTGCCTGCGATCAGCCCGGCCACCACATCACCATGGCCGCCAAGGTATTTTGTGGCGGAATGCACCACGATATCGGCGCCAAGCTCAATCGGGCGGGTCAGATAGGGGGTGGCATAGGTGTTGTCGACCACGACCTGCGCACCTGCCGCGTGGGCGATGTCTGATGCAGCCGCGATATCAACAAGACGCATGTTCGGATTGGCCGGGGTTTCGAAATAGACGACGCGGGTCTTGTCACTGATCGCCGCACGCAGGTTTTCCACGTCGGTCATGTCCACATGGGTAATGGTGACACCCCATTTCGCCAGCCCGTGCCGCATGAAGGCAAAGGTGCAGCCATACAGCGTCTTGTCGACGATCACCTCGTCGCCCGGCGACAGAAGGGTCCACAGAACCGCAGTGATCGCGCCCATGCCGCTGGCCATGGCAAGGCCTGCCTCGGCCCCTTCGAGCGTGGCGATGCGCTGCTCAAGCAAATCGCAGGTCGGGTTCGAGATGCGGGAATAGATATGGCCTTCGCGCTCTCCGGCGAAGGTATCTCCGCCCGCTTCGGCGGTTTCAAAGGAGAAGGTCGAGGTCAGATGCAGGGGCGGGGTCAGCGCGCCGTCATTGTCGAGCGGGTTATAGGCGTGGTGGATGGCACGGGTGGCAAATCCTGTGGCGCGGCTCATTGGGATATCTCCTGAAACTTGATGGCGCCACTTTGTGCTGACCTGTACGGCATTTGATTGCCAATTCTGCCTTGGTTGAGGTAATTATTGGCAGTATCTGCCAATATGAGGGCTTCATGGACAGTAAGGACCGACAAATCATCCGTGCGTTGCAGCGGGACGGTCGCATGACCAACCAGGATCTTGCCGATGCGGTGAATCTGTCACCCTCTCCTTGTCTGCGGCGGATCCGGAACCTTGAAGCCAAGGGGATCGTGCAGGGCTACAGCGCCGATGTGGACGCGGCGGCATATGGTCTGTCGATCATGGTGTTCGTGCGCGTCCGGCTGGAGCGGCACAACGAGGCGGATGTAAAGAACTTCGAAAGCCGTATCCGGATGATCGATGAGGTGCTGGAATGTCACGTGATGACCGGCGCAATGGATTACCAGCTGAGGGTGCTTGTGCCCGATCTCGAAGCCTATGAGGATTTCATCCGGAACCGCATTCATCCCATCGGCGGCATCGCCTCGATCGACACCAGTTTTGTCTACGGCACGGTGAAAAAGACGGCGGTGTTTCCTTCGGTTGCGTGAGCGCGGTGCATGTCGCCAAAGTGCGGTCGGCGCAGATACGTCGCCCTAATTGTGCACATAATGTGTGTTATGTAATATTTCGGCGTGGCGAGCAGTGCTCTAGCCGATGCGTGAAACTTGTCCGTGTGCCCTAGTGCAGAAGCTATGGCAGGCTTATCCCGAAGCGCCACCGATATCGCTGGGCGCGATGGCGACCGATTTCACCACGGCAAAACATTCGGCGCCTTCAGTGAGCTCCAGCGCCCGCGCCGAGCGCTGGGTGATGCGGGCCAGGATGCGCCCGGCTGGCGTTTTGAGAGACACCATTGCCCCGGGGCCGTCACCGGCGCGGATCTGCTGGACCGTGCCCGGCAGGATATTGAGCGCAGAAAGCCCCTCGGGACGCTGTCGTGACAGGATCACCTCATGCGCAGCAACCCGGACCCGGATCATCTGACCCGGTGCCTGGGCGATCTTTGGCAGGAACAATGGAATACCGCCTGCGTCGAGTTCGGTCAGCCCGTCCGGGTGATGCGCTTTGACCCGGGTTTCCAACAGCGCGCCAACGGAACGAACACCGGTCGGCATGACATTGGGATCGCTCAGGATCTGCGCGGCGGGTCCCTGCTGAACCGTTTTACCGTCTTGCAGGATAACAACCGTGGTGGCCAGCTGCGCCACTTCGGCTGCGGCGTGGCTGACGTAGAGCACTGGAATATCGGTTTCATCGCGCAGCCGTTCGAAATACGGCAGGATTTCCGCCTTGCGCGCCTCATCCAACGCCGTCAGCGGTTCATCGGCCAGGATCATCTCCGGCGAGGACAGCAGGGCACGGCCAATTGCAACCCTTTGTTTCTCACCACCCGACAGCCCTCCGGGTCGTCGTTGCAGCAGGTGGCCGATCCCCAGCATCTCGACGATCCGGTCGATATCCGCCCTGGGCGTATCCTTTGGGGCGAACCAGCGACCGAACAGAAGGTTTTGCCGGACGGTCAGATGCGGGAACAGGCGCCCCTCTTGAAAGACATAGCCAATGCGGCGCCGGTTTGGCGGCAGCCATAGACCCGATTTGGTGTCAAACAGGACCCGTCCATTCAGCGCCACGCGTCCTGCATCCGGTTTCAAAAGCCCAGCCACCGCATTGACAACAGTGGTCTTCCCGGACCCCGATCGGCCGAACAGGACGGTGATCCCCTGCGGCGCCTCAAAGGCGACATCGAGGGTGAAACCGGGCCTGCTATGGCTGAGCTGCACCGAGAGCATCACGCGTCCCTTATGCGTTTGGCCGCCCTGCGGGCAAGGGCTTCGGACAGGAGCAAGGCGGTCATGGCAAGGGCAACCGAGATCAGCACCAATCGGGTTGCGGCCGCCTCACCGCCGGGGATCTGCAAAAAGGCGTAGATCGCTGATGGCAGGGTCCGGGTCTGGCCCGGTATGTTCGACACAAAGGTTATCGTGGCGCCAAATTCTCCCATCGCCTTGGCAAAGGCCAGGATCGCGCCTGCAATCAGCCCGGGAAACACTAGCGGCAGGGTGACACTAACAAACACCCAAACCCGGGACGCGCCCAGGGTGGATGCGGCTTGCTCCAGCTTTGGGTCGACGGCTTCGACGGACAGCCGGATCGCGCGCACCATCAGCGGAAACCCCATGATGCCGGCTGCCAGCGCCGCGCCGGTCCAGCGGAAGGCCAGCACGATCCCCATCTGCTGCAGCAGCCCCCCGACCGGCCCCTGGGTGCCAAAGGTTAAAAGCAGCAGGTAACCTGTCACCACAGGCGGCAGGATCAGCGGCAGGTGGACCAGACCGTTCAGCAACTGCTTGCCCGGAAACTCCCACCTTGCCAAGGCATAGGCGATCAGCATGGCCGGAGGCAGCGCCGCCAGGGTTGCCCAGAATGATACCCGTAAAGACAGGGCAACCGCGTTCCATTCCTCGGGGCCGAGCCAGTCCATCATGCGGGCTATTCCGGCAAAACGGTGAACCCCTCGGCCGTCAGGATGGCACCTGCGGCGGGGCTTTGGAGATAATCGAGAAAGTCGCGTGCTGCAGGATTGTCACCGGGCGCAATTGCTGCAGCGGGGTAGATGATCGGTGGGTGGCTGTCGCCCGGGAAGGTGGCGATAATGCTGACGTCTGCATTGGCCTTTGCATCCGTGGTGTAGACAATCCCGAAGGGGGCCTCTCCAGTGGCGACCAAGGCCAGCGCGGCGCGGACGTTGTCGGTCTGGGCTACATTGGGGGCAATGCCGTCCCACAGACCGAGCGATGAGAGCGCGGCCTTGCCGTAGATCCCGGCCGGCACGGCTTCGGTCAGGGCCATGGCAAGCCGGTTTTCCCCTAGCAGTCCGGCAAGGTCAAAATCGGGCGAAAGTGTCACCGGTTGCTGCTGCCCATGTGCAATCAGCACAAGGCTGTTGCCCATCAGGTCAAACCGGCTGCCTGCAACAATCCTGCCGCGCTGCTCAAGATGGTCCATCCAGGCGGGGTTGGCGGAGATGAAGACATCCGCGGGGGCGCCGTATTCGATCTGGCGCGCCAGAACGGAGGACCCGGCCAGTGAAACCGCAACGGTATGCCCGGTTTCGGCTTCAAACCCTTCGCGGACACGTTTGATTGCATTGGTCAGGCTGGAGGCGGCGAACACAGTGACCTCGCCTGCAAAGGTCAGACCGGGCGCTGCGATGGCAAACGCAAATCCCAGCACGGCAGCCAGACATAGGCGGCGGGTGCGGGACAGTATCATTGGCGGGCCTCGTGGAACGTCTGCGTATCTCACTTGGCGTAGCGCCGGGCCGGAAACGGAGCAAGGGATAATTTCCCTCGCCCGTGGTTGGCGCTTTCCACTGCGTGGGTGCTCACAATGCAAAAAGCCGGTCGCAACGCTGCGACCGGCTTTTTTCGGAATGGGATCCGGCTGCGGTTCGGGACCGCCTGCGGTAACTCAGAACAGAGTCAGATCGCCTGCGCCAGCCGGGGTGGCGGGTGCGGGTGTGGGTTGACGTGCTGCCGCCACTTCCTGTTCGCCAAGACGCCGGTCGTTGGCAACCCGGGTCTGCTGGGCGCTGCCGGATGTCGGGTGGAACCGAACCCGGCGGGCCGATGTGCCGCCCACGCTGGAGGAGATGCAGGGAATACCCTCGTCTTTCAGGAACTGCTGGACGAACTGCGCGTTTGAGGCACCGATATCGGACAGATTCACCGACATTTTTGCGCCGCCAAACACCTTGGCCTTCAGATTGCGGCGCTCGGCACCCTTCTTCATGATTCCGTTGATCAGAAGCTCCATGGCGTGAATGCCATAGCGGGCGCTGACACCGCCACCATTGGCATTCGCCAACAGGAAGTGATTCATGCCGCCAACGCCATTCTCCGCGTCATAGATGCAGGCTGCAATGCAGGAGCCAAGCACAGTCGAGAAGACGACCGACGGGTCCTTGGACACGCGGTAATCCCCTTGCAGGATGGTCACGGAGGTGGTGTTGGCGAATACTGACGTCACAGCGGTCTCCTTGTTTAGCCCGGGGAAAACCCGGCTCAGGTCTTGCAGGCCTGAAGTAGCGCTCCGGCCATGCGGGCAAGAGACACTTGTTTCTGTGCGGCTCCAGTTTCCCAGGCAACCCTTGGCATTCCATAAACAACAGACGATTTTTCGTCTTGTGCAAATGTGGCTGCCCCGGCTTTGCGCAACTCCAGAAGCCCTTTGGCTCCGTCCTGGCCCATACCGGTCAGGATTGTTGCGACCACGTCCTTTCCATATGGCATGGCAGAAGTGAACAAAGCGTCAACGGACGGAGTGTGGCCCGAAATTGGCGGTCCTTCTTTCATGCGAAGGCGCAGAGGTTTACGGGGCGATAGCCCCATGTGGCGGGTTTGTCCTGCGGCAACGTAGACATGTCCCGATTCAATCTGCATGCCGTCCTCGGCCGCAACCACCTTGGCGGCGCAGATCCGGTCCAGCAGCGACACAAGCCCAGGGCCGAAGTTCTTACCGGTGTGCTGAACAATCAGCGTCGGTGGGCAATTCTGGGTGAAGCCGACCAATACGCTACGCAGCGCTTCGACACCGCCGGTGGAGGAACCGATCAGGATGAATTTCTTGAAATCGCGTTTGGGCGGCGGCGGAGCTGAGGCAGAAGTCCGCGCTGGGGCACCGCGCCGCGGCGCCTTGACCATCATGTCGTAATATTGGGCAAACTGGCGCGGGCTGTCCGCCTTTGTCAGTTCGAAAATACCCGCGCCTACGTTCAGCAACGGAGAAGACTGGCGTGCAGGTGTCGCACCCGGGCTATCCATGACCGAGACCCAGCGGGTGTCCACGGCCGAGAACAGTGCCAGCATCATTTCGAATTCTGGCAATCGGGTGAAACCATCCTCCACAAACGCAAAGGTTGGCTGCGCCGCTTCGGCCTGGTTGTAGGCCATCATGAGGTTGTTAGCCAAAAGCACTTTCATACCGGGATATGCGGCTTCCATGTGGCTTTGCAAAGAGCGGGCAAATGTCCGGTCAGTTGTTATTATTAATAGGTTCTGAGAGGTCAATTCTATACCCAGTCACGTTAGTTCGGTGAACAACCGAAAGTTACATAATTGGTGAGGCGCACCCTGTGCGCCCCGGATCGATGGCAGGTTAAAAGTCCTGCCACTTGTCGATGGCGGCGTTTCCGTCCGTTGCGGCGACAGGGGTCGGAGTGATCTCGTCCAGATCCCAATCATCTTCGCCATGAGCCGTCGGTGCGATGGGTGCCGAAGGCTGCGGCATTGCGGTGATATTGCTGCCGCCCGTGATCTTGAAGTGTGCGACCAGTTCGGCTAGCTTGGTGGCGTCGCTGTTCAGCATGTGCCCCGCAGCGGTGGCCTCTTCCACCATGGCGGCGTTTTGCTGGGTCACCTGATCCAGCTGCACCACGCCAGTGTTGATTTCACCCAGACCGGTCGATTGCTCGGCCGCGCCCTCGGCGATATCGGTCACCAGTTTCGAGATGTGGTTAACCCGTTGCACAATATTCTGCAGCGCCTCCCCGGCCTTACCGACAAGATCCACGCCACGTTCCACCTGTTTCGAGCTGTCGCCGATCAGGGTCTTGATCTCCATCGCCGCATCCGAGGACCGCTGCGCCAGGGCGCGCACTTCGGAGGCAACCACGGCGAAACCACGACCTGCTTCACCGGCACGGGCAGCTTCGACGCCGGCGTTCAGCGCGAGCAGGTTGGTCTGGAAGGCGATATCGTCGATAACACTGATGATCTGGGCGATATGTGTCGAGGATTGCTCGATCTCGGTCATCGCCGAGACCGCGCTTTGCACCACGACGCCGCTGTTTTCGGCTTCCTGCTTGGCCTCATCCATGATGTTTTCGACGCTACGTGCGCCTTCGGCAGCGGATTTTACGCTCGCGGTCAGTTCATCCAACGCAGCAGCGGTTTCTTCGAGCGTTGCGGCCTGGCTTTCGGTGCGGTGCGATAGATCGTCCGAGGACTGGCTGATCTCAGCCGCGCCGTTGCGAATGCTGGAAGCGGATTCCACCACTTTCGACACCGTATCGCTGAGGTTTTCGACGGTTTTATTGAAATCGGACCGCAGTTGTTCATGCTCGCCGGTGAAGGGTTCGGTGATTTTTTCAGAGAAATCCCCTTGGGCCAGCCGTAGCAGACCGGAACTTAGGGTCTCTACCACCCGTTGCTGTTCCTGCTGCTGCTGGGCGCGCTCTTCCTGCGCGGTGCGTGCGTGCCGCAGGTCATCCTGCATGGAGACCAGCGTCTTGCCAATCTGCCCGATTTCATCGACACGCTTGGCTTCGCTGACCTCAGTTTCCAGATTGCCGGAAGCCACCGATTCCATATTGCTGCTGATGCGGTCCAGCGGCCGTGTAATCGTCCGGGCGTAAAGCCAACCCAGCAGAGACATCCCTGCCGTACAGGCCAGTGACACCAGAAGCAGGAAGTTGCGTGCACTGTTCACGTGCGCCATGAGTTCAGCGCGGTCCTGTTCGATAACGATTGCCATTTCCTTGCCTGCCAGAGCAATTGGTTCGGAAAAGGCGCTGACTTCCCGTCCGTTCAGACCGGTCGTCGAGGGATAGAACTTGCTTTCACCATTGAGAGCAGAGGTAATGTGTTCCTGCTCTGCAATCGGATCCAGCAGCATATGGCCACCCTCGAATCGTGACGACGACCGTGCCAGCAGGTCAGAGGCTACCAGATAGGCATCGGCTGTCTCCCCGATGCCCCGGGCCTCGTTCATGATGGCGCTGATCATGCTCACCGGCATCTGCAGAACCAGGATTCCGACGGTTTGGCCGGTATTGGCGACGATCTGTGTGGCGACAAAGGCGGCCGGTTTGCCCTGGCTTGGCTCATAAGGCGCGAAATCGGAAAACAACACTTCTCCCGGCTGCGCATCCGCAGTTCTGCGGAATAGCTGCGCAAGCCCCGAATCCTTGTACGGACCATCATAAAGATTGGTCGCGTAATCGTCTTCTTTGTAGACCGAATAAAGTACGTTGCCGGACAGGTTCACAAGAAAGGCGTCGTAGTACCCTTTACTGGTCAGCAGGGTACGGAAGGCCGGGTGAAACTTGGCGTGGTGAATGTTGTACGGAATTGTCTGCTTGCCGCGATCTAGCAGATGGCGTTCCCCCAGAGGATTGGGGTTGTTGGTGATATAGGCGTCACGCACGGTCTGGGCAGCCTCATCGCCAAGATTGGTCCATGCGCCGGACAAGCGTTGCAGCGCGGTCCCGGTGGAGGGCACGGCGGCGAGTGTCAGAAGATCAGCCGTAATACCCCGCATCAGGGATTCGACCGCTGCCTTGCGGCTGGCAACCAGAGATTCGAAATGCTCTTGGGCCTGGGTCCTTGCGCTGTTCTGCGACGTGATCGTGCTGATCGAAACCACGATCGCAGCCATGACTGCACCGAATGCGACGACGAATAGCGGGAGCTTGTGTGCGATTTTCACTGTTCCAAAGGCCTTCTTGCTTACGCTTTGCAAACCAGGGCCCGGATCGGCCCTGTCCAATGGAATGAATGCCCGGCGGGGGTTAATTTGCGGCTTAAATTTCCGGCATTCGTTCGAATTTTAAAAAGCCTTCCGGCCGCAGCGTCGGGAAATGCTGCCGCTGTCGCGCGTATAGGGATTCTAACTGTGTGGCCGCGATGGCTCTCCTCACCGCAACGAAGAATCGGGCATGTAAAATTGTCCGCAAAACGGCGTTCCCCGGAGGGCTTGAGGGCTGGCAAAAGGGTGTTGCGGTGCCTTTGCGGCAATCAATTATTAAACCCCCGAGCCTAAGAATGACCCTATCGAACTCTAACATGTGACCGAACAACGGGGGTGCGAATCGCGGAAGATGACCACGGAAACGCAAAAACACCTATTAGACCTTCCGAATGCATTTTCGGACCTTGATCCGCTGATTGCATTCCTGCGCGGAGCGCGCACCTCTGCGGTAGAAATCGACTGCTCCAAGGTTATGGCGATGCCCTCGCGATGCCTTCAGATTCTGCTGAGTGCGGAGCAGCAGTGGCGTTCCGAAGAATTGGGATTTGCGGTCACAAACATCAGTGAATCGTGCCGAAAGTCTCTGTCGCTTTTGGGTTTAGAGTCCAACCGCTTTGAAGACGAGGAAACAGCATGAAAACCAAAGTCCTTGCAATTGATGATTCCCGCACGATTCGGAATCTGCTTGCTGCCACGCTGGAAGAAGCCGGCTTTGAATATCACTGCGCGGTCGATGGCCGTGAAGGCGTTGATATGTATCCCGCCGTCGCGCCGGATGTGGTGATTACCGATATCAACATGCCCAATCTGGACGGCTTCGGTGTCATCGAAGAACTCCGGGGCGACGGTATCAATTCGAAGGTGCCGATTCTTGTTCTGACCACCGAGAGTGCCGCGGAAATGAAAACCCGTGCGCGCAATGCAGGTGCAACCGGCTGGATTACTAAGCCCTTCGATGACACGTCTTTGATTTTTGCGCTCAAGCGCGTCACCGGAGCTGCGGCGTAAGATGTCAGGGTCGATTCAGGATACCTTCTTTGAGGAGTGCGAAGAGCTCCTTGAAGCGACGGATGAGGGTCTGACCGCCATCGAAGGTGGCGATCGTGATCCAGAGGTGGTCAACGCCGTTTTCCGCGCTGTTCACTCGATCAAGGGTGGCGCCGGGGCGTTTGGCTTGGATGAACTGGTGGCCTTTGCCCACAGGTTCGAAACCGTTTTCGACGAGGTGCGAACCAATCGTCTGGAGCTGGGCGAAAAGCTTGTTCAGCTTCTGCTGCGTGCCAGTGACCATCTGTGTGATCTGGTGGCGACGGCGCGGGATGGCGGCGAAACCGACGAAGCGCATCACAACGTGCTGATCGCGGCGCTGGACGAATATATTCCCGAAGAGGAAGAAGATCTGACGTTCGAGCCGATGGGCCTGGGCGGGGCAGGCTTTGCGCCTGCAGCGATCGATCTTCCCGTGGTGCCTCAGGAAGAAACCTACCGGATCCGTTTCCATCCCATGAAGGAGATGTACGGCACCGGCAACGAGCCCATCTTCCTGTTCCAGGCACTCAAGGAACTGGGTGAGCTTGAGGTCAAGCTGGACGACACTGAATTGCCCGGTTTTGACGCCATCGACGTCGCCGAAAGCTATATCGCCTGGGATCTGGTTCTGATCACCTCGGAGCCGCGCGACAAGGTGGAAGCCGTTTTCGAATTCGTCGAAGGTCTGTGCGAGCTGTCGATCGAAGGCGATGGTGACGCCGAAGCGGATGCGCAGGCCCTTGCCGCGCTGGACGCTGCATTCGGTGTTGCTCCGTCCATTGAGGACGGGGAGACGACGCCTGCCCCTTTTGAACAGCCGGCCCCTGCTCTGACACCGGAGGCGGACTCTGCGCCTGCGGGTGACAAGGCACCATCTCCAAAGGCCGAGGCCGCGAAATCGGAGCAGCGGGGTCCCAAGCCGACTCTGCGTGTGGAGCTTGAGCGGGTGGACCGGCTTATCAACGCGGTCGGCGAGCTGATCATCAACCATTCGATGCTGGCGCAGCAGATTGCCAATCTTGATGTTGCGGACGTGCGTGATGTGGAGACCGAGCTGGAAGGGTTTAAGAACCTGGCGCGGGATATCCAGGAAGGCGTTATGTCGATCCGTGCACAGCCGGTCAAACCGCTGTTCCAGCGTATGGCCCGGATTGTGCGCGAAGCCTCCAGCGCCACCGGAAAATCCTGCAAGCTTGTCACCGAGGGAGAAAACACCGAAGTCGACAAGACAGTCATCGAACGCCTGTCAGACCCATTGACGCATATTCTGCGCAACGCGGTGGACCACGGGATCGAGAAACCGGATGACCGTGAGGGTGGCGGCAAGGACAGGGTCGGTGAAATCCGTCTGTCGGCGTCGCACCGGTCCGGTAGTGTCTGCATCGAAATCAAGGACGATGGTGCCGGCGTAAACCGCCCCCGTGTGAAACAAATCGCGATCGACAAGGGCCTGATCCCCGAAAACGCCGATCTGACCGACAGTGAGATTGACAACCTCCTGTTCCTGCCCGGTTTTTCCACCGCCAAGGAGGTTTCGAACCTGTCCGGCCGCGGTGTCGGGATGGATGTGGTCAAGAACGCCGTGACGGGCCTTGGTGGCCGGATCAACATCACCTCGACCCCGGGCAAAGGCTCGACCTTTACCATCATTCTGCCACTGACGCTGGCAGTGATGGACGGCATGGTGGTCTCGGTTGCGGATCAGACGATGGTGGTTCCGATCACCTCAATCGTCGAGACGATGCGCGGCAGCGACGACATGATCAACAACCTTGGCGCCGATGGCACATTGCTTTCGATCCGTGGAAACTTCGTCCCGATCTGCGACGTTGCTGGCGCCCTTGGGCTGAGCAAGCAGGATGACCAACCGCCCGGAGTCTATCTCCTGGTTGAAACGGAAACGGGACAGCGCAGCGCCCTGGCGGTGGACGATATCCACGACCAGCGGCAGGTGGTCATCAAGAGCCTGGATGGAGTCTGTGGGGAGATTGCCGGGGTGGCTGCTGCCACCATTCTCGGAGATGGCAAGATTGCCATGATCCTGGATCCGGAAAGCATTATTGCGGCCTCGCCATCAGCAGCCGCCTTTGACACAGATCGGAGAATGAACAATGCAGTCGCAAGTTGAAGCCAAGCCTGGCGATCAGGAAGTAAAGCACGCCCAGTTCAGTGAGTTCGTGAGCTTCACTGTGGCGGGGCAGGCTTTCTGTCTCAAAATCACCCAGATCCGTGAGATCCGTCGTTGGTCGCCGGTGACAATCCTGCCGCACGCGCCCTCGGACGTGCTGGGTGTCATGAACCTGCGCGGTGCGGTGATCCCGATCTATGATCTGTCGGCGCGGTTCGGTCTTGAGCAGACCGAGGCCAGTGAGCGTAACGTGGTGATCGTCGTGGCGGTCGGTGGCAAGCCGGTTGGCCTGCTGGCGGAATCCGTTTCGGAAATCATCTCGATCAACCCCGATGATATTCAGGACACGCCGCCGGTCGATAGCCGATTCACCATGGAATATATCCAAGGCATCATCTCGCATGATGACACCATGGTCCGGATCATCAACTTGGATGCGGTTATCTCCGTTCCGGAACAGGTGCTGATGTGAACGCAAGAAGTCCCATAGAGTCCAAGGCAGATGGTTTCACCCTGACAGATCAGGATTTCGAAGCCATCGCCCAGTTCGCCTACAAGCATTTTGGGTTGGCGATGTCGAGCAGCAAGAAACCTCTGGTTTCGGCCCGCCTGGCTCGTCGTCTGCGAAAGCAGAACGTCTTGAACTTCAAGGATTATCTTGCACGCCTGAATGGGCCGAATTCCGACAAGGAGCGCAGCAACCTGCTGTCTCTGCTGACCACCAATGTGACGCAGTTCTTCCGGGAACCGCATCATTTTGAAACGATGCGCAAAGACGTTCTTCCGGACCTCATCAAGAAGGCACGAGAAGGCGGACGGGTGCGCATCTGGTCGGCAGGATGTTCCAACGGACAGGAGCCCTACACGCTGGCGATGATCATCCAGGACATGTGTCCGGAAGTGAACCGTCTGGATTTCAAGATCCTGGGCACTGATATCGATCCGGTTGTCGTGCAAACGGCAACGGCTGCCAAATATCCGGCGGACGAGATTGCGCAGATCCCTGCGGAATACCGCAAATACCTGCCAAAACTTGATGCCGATGGCCGTCTACCTGAAAGCATCCGGTCGATGGTGACACTTGGTGTGCTGAATCTCATTGAACCCTTTCCGTTTAAGGGAAAATTCGATGCGATTTTCTGTCGGAATGTGGCCATCTACTTTGATACAGCAACGCAGCAAAAGGTCTGGCAGGCGTTTCAGCGATCACTGGTTCCCGGAGGCTACCTGTTTATCGGACATTCCGAACGAATGTCCGGACCGGCTGCCCAACATATGAAAACGGCAGGAATAACCACCTACATTCACACACCATCGGGTGGGGATGCCCGATAGTCTGAGCAGTATGAAGAAACACGAGGAAAACAAATGAGCTTGAAAGACTCTCTTCGCGTCATGGTCGTGGACGACATGTCAACGAGCCGCGGGATTCTGACGCAATGCTTGGATGAGCTTGGCGTCAAGAACTACATGGTGGAAAACAACGGACAATCCGCGTTCCAGAAGATCACGAAGACTCCGGTGCACCTGGTCTTGTCCGACTACAACATGCCCGGCATGGATGGTCTTGGCCTGCTGCAAGCGGTCCGTGGCCATCAGGTGACCCAGCGTGTCGGGTTTATCCTGGTGACGGGCAAACCGACTCCTGAGATCATCGAGGTCGGCAAGAAACTCGGCCTGAACAACATCATCCGCAAACCCTTCACGGTTGCAACGATGAAGCAGGCGATCGAACAAGTGGTTGGGCGGCTCTGATATGGACCATCCTGACAAAGCCCTGAAAGATCTCTGCACCATTTCATCTTGGGAAATGCACCAGCTGAAAGTCAAAATTCAAGAGCTGGAGGATGTTGCTCTCACGGTCATGGAACGTGGTACCCGCCCTACCAGTGCGGAACTGCGTGCATTGCAGGATTTCGATCTGGTAATCCAGACACTCGCCGGGCTGTCGGGATTCTATGAGCGCGTCCAGGACCAGGTGGAAAAATCCGGACCGGCCGATCTGCCTGCTGCCGCCAAAGGGGTCACCCTGGAACGTCTGCGGGAAAGACTACTCTCTCCCGGCGGTTTGCAAAACGCCTGAACAACAAAGACGCCGCCTGCCCCAGGCGGCGTTTCCCGTTTGAGCCGCGCGATAATATCATCCATCAGGACGAAGATCGCGCAGGCTCCGGATTGATCGTTTGCTTCACCGTCTGCAACGGCTACACTCAAGATGTGTAATCAGTTTTGCCCGGTGCGATCATGAGCTTTGTGTTTCGAGTACTTTTGACATTGGCCACCATAATGCTGCCTGTGGCGAGCGTGGCCGCGACTGATCGTGCGGCGCTGGTCTTGGGGATGGCTGATTACCAGTATCTGCCAAAGCTGGACAACACCCGCAACGATGCCCTGCGGATGGCGGAAACCCTGGAAGGGATCGGGTTTGACGTGACCCTTGGCATCGACGTCGGTGCCGAAGACATGACCCGCATGCTCGAAGGCTTTGCCTTTCGTGCCGAGGTTGCGGATCTGGCCCTGATCTATTTTGCCGGTCACGGGGTCGAGGTGCAGGGTGAGAATTTCCTGATCCCGGTTGATGTTCAAGTGCAAAGCAACAGGGATGTAGAGCGCCAGTCCGCCTCGCTGAAGCGGCTGTTGGCGGCTGTTGAGAAGGCGCGAAAGATGCGCATCGTGATCCTGGACAGCTGCCGCGATAACCCCCTTGGCGATGCATTGGCGGGAGACACTTCGGAAACAACGAATGCATCGACGGCACCCGAACGTGCAGGGCTGGCCCCGGCAAACCCGGATCGCGGAACGCTGGTGGCTTTTGCGGCCAAGGATGGACAGGTCGCGCTGGATGGCCGGGGAGAGAACAGCCCCTATGCGCTGGCGCTGATGGAAAAGATGGTTCAGCCCGGTCTGGAGATCAGCCTGATGTTTCGGCAGGTCCGCGATCTTGTGCTTCAGAAAACCGGAAACCTGCAGGAACCACATACCTATGGTTCGCTTACCGGGGTGCCGTTCTATCTGGCTGGCGGAAATGAGAGCGCGGGTAGCACTGATGCCTGGGCGGCGCTGAAACCGGATCAGGAGGAACAGCTTCTCGCCCTTGCCGAGCTTGGAGACACCCGGTCGATGCTGGGGCTGGCCTATATCCGGCTCAACCCAAACCAGGACCGGTTTGATCCGGCCGCCGCGATTGAATTTTTGCAGCGGGCTGCGGATGCGGGTTCTCCCGAAGCGCAGTTTGAACTGGCAAAGCTGTACGAGCGGGGCACGGGTGTTGAACCGGATCCGGCCAAGGCTTTGGCGCTTTACCGGGCGGCGGCGGATCAGAATTTTGCCGATGCGATCAATGATCTTGGGTTCCTGCATTACCAGGGCGGGCTGGGTCTGCCGGCCAATCCGCAAAAGGCCCTGACCTTCTTTGAGCGGGCCGCGGATCTGCGTCATCCGCAGGCCCAGTTCAATTTTGCAGCCCTGATCGATGACGGTCTGATCCCCAACAAGGACCCCGAAGACGCGGCGCAGTATCTTTACGCGGCTTTGCGGTCCGGCAGTTCGGATGTTCTGAAACTGCTCAGCGAGCGGCCGACGATGTTCACCGATCAAACGCGCAAGGCTTTGCAGGCCAAGCTGAAAGATAATGATTTTTACCAAGGCTCGATCGATGGGGATTTCGGTCCCGGCACGCAGCGCGGCATCCGGCGGGCCTATGGGTTGGACGGGTAATCAACGGAAGCGGGAGGACGTCATGCGGGTACTGCGATATCTGGTTATCCTGACGCTTGTTCTGGTCGGCCCGGTTGCGGCGCAGGAAACCGGGGGCACAGGCGAAGGCACCTATGGTGGCAGTGAGGGTAGCTACGGTGGTGAGGGTACAACCAGTCCGGGCCTGTCGGTGGCAAACCGTGTGGCGACGCCGCAGCAAGTGGTTATGCGGCTGAATGCCATTCCCGAGTTCTGCAGCAGCAGCGGGGCCTATCTTGTCGATTGCATGGCAGAACGCATGGAACAGCTGGCTGAGGGCATGTCCGGTCTGTCCGGGTATCAGGACGCGCGCAAAACGATAGGTGAGACGGCTGCCAATCTGCGCAAGATCGCGCGTGATAACCGCGATCCGCAGGCCCCGCGCGCAGTGGTGCAACACTCGGATACCAATACGAAATCCTCCCGCCCGCTGGTGGCGTTGGCATCCACCCGCAAGCGGCAGGCGGCTGCCGCAGCCGTTTCTGCGCTTGAGGAGGCGGAGACGATCCTGCTCAGATCCGCCGCCCAATCGACCGCCCGAGCTGTGCAATACCAGCAAATCGCTGCGGCGCTTGGCTCCAACAAGGTCCTGCTACGCTCACTGTGATGCCGTCGGGGCTGATTACAGTCGCCCCTCTGCGATCCAGGTGTCCAGCTGGCGGCGGCTGATTTCGAAATGCATGCTGTCTTCGCGGCCAAAACCAGCCCCCCAGACCCAGCCTTCATCAAAGAAGAAATCGGCCATGATCGTCAGCCCCAGCTGCGTTTTGCCATCGGTGAAATTATCCAACTTGCCGTCGATATTGAGATCCACCGCCAGCCCGTAGCTGTGCGTCGACAGGGAATTCACCGTGCCGCGGATCCGCCGCACGCAAAGGGCGCCGGCGGTGTTGATCCGGGAATAGAGGTCGGGGTCGACGCTGCGGATGTTTTCGAACACGATCCGCAGGCTCTCGATCGCGGGCTGCAGCATGCTGACACGGATCGGACCAACCTGCTCGGTTACGAGTTTTTCCTTCAGCTCCGGGTTGGTCATGGGCTGGCAGCTGTCGCTCAGATCCTCACGCGGGCGCCCCAGTTTTTCGGACAGATACCTGCCCCCGGCCACGTTCAGGCCCCGATTTACATTCAACCGGTCTGCGATCAGTACCACCTGCGCATAATCAAGGTCTGTGCCTTCGGTCTGCTCCCAGATCTGACGTTCGCCGTCAGCGTCCGGGAGAAAAGGGGCGTTGGAGCCTGCTCCTCCCGCGGGCAGGCGCGCAATCTCTGTCTGAAGGTCACTCATCCGGAGTTGCAGATCCTCGATCTGCTGACGGAGCATTTCCAGTTCGATCCGCGCCGTGGAATCGACGGCCCCGCCTGCATAGTCTTCATCAGACATGAGCCAGCTCAGGCCGAACCAGACAACGGGCGCCAGGACGATGCCTGTCGCGATGATAACTGCCGAAACGACGCGCATAGAACCCTCAACATACTACGCCCCTATTGAATGCCCTGAGCCAGCCTTCGTAAAGCCCTCAATTCCATCCGTCGCGGATAGGGCAGAGTTTAGGGGTTTTTACAGCGCTGTTTGCGGCGGCCCATTGGCAGATCAACAAGTGTGGTATAGGCTTTTATTCAGTATATGTTTTCAACGTAAGGGACAGGTTATGGTCCGGTTTCGCATTATTTCTGCCTGTATTCTGAGTTTGGGTGTGTTGCAGGCGCCTGACGCTATGGCCCAGTCTGCCGATGACGGCCCCTCGGTCGAAGAAATCACCCAAGCCTTCAAGAAGCAAAAAACCCGCGGTCTGGTCATCGTGCCGAACGCGGCGACGTCCTCTGCGGCGCAGAGCGACGACACTGCGGAAACGGCCACCGTTGCCGCTGCTGCGGAAGAATATAACCCGGTTGAGCGGCAATCGCAGATCAACGTCCAGATTTCCTTTGATTTCGACAGTGCGGCCCTGCGCGCGGATCAGGAGCCGAAGCTGGCCAATATGTGCGAGTCGATGAAGCTGATGCAGGGCACCGTGTTCCAGATCATTGGTCACACCGACAGTTCAGGCTCGGCCGAATACAATGAACGCCTGTCTCTTCTGCGGGCGCAGGAAGTTCGGCGCCATCTGATCGGCTCCTGCGGCATTCCCGAGGACATGCTGAAAGCGATCGGCATGGGGGAAACCGCACCCTTTGATGAAAACGATCCGCGGGCCGATGAAAACCGCCGTGTCGAGTTCCAGGCTCTGGGCTGAGGGATGAACGTCGCTTCGGGCGGGTACAAGGCGGGACATGACAGATGATCGAATCCCGCCCCGGTGATATTTTTCAACCCGGTGATCTGCTGAACAACACCTACCGGATCGAGATGCTGCTGGGTCGCGGTGGCACTTCGGACGTTTACAAGGCGCGCTCGGAAATCTCCGGCAATCTGGTGGCGATCAAGGTTCTCAAACAGGAACTCTCTGCCAACGAGGACTTTCAGGTCCTGATGGCCCGCGAGGAAAACATCCGCGAAATCCGCCATGACGCGGTGGTGCGCTATTCGGAAAATCACCGCACCCCGGATGGGCATATCTACCTGCTGATGGATTACGTCGACGGGCCGGGGCTGGACCGTAAGCTGAAACAGGGACCGATGTCTGCCGATGATCTGATGATCATCTGCAAACGCGTGGCGCAGGGTCTGCAAGCCGCCCATGCGCGCAAGATCGTGCATCGGGATCTGAGCCCGGACAATATCATCCTGCGCGGCGGTGACCCGGCCGAGGCCGTGATCATCGATTTCGGCATCGCCAAGGATACGAACCCAGGTGCACAGACGATTGTCGGTAATGAATTCGCCGGCAAATATTCTTATGCCGCGCCCGAGCAGATGAGCGGGCAAACCGACGCCCGGTCGGATATCTACTCGCTTGGCGCCTTGCTGCTGGCGAATTTTCGCGGCGCGCCGCCGTCACTGGGCGCAAACCCCATGGAAGTGGTGGAAAACAAGCAGAAGCCACTGGATACCTCGGGTGTGCCCGAACCCTTGAAGGGGCTGATCGACCGCATGTGCGCGCCGGATCCTGCGGACCGGTTTCAAAACGCAGCAGAGGTTCTGGCCTATATCGATGACCCGGACCCCCGCCCTGCTGATACGCCGCCCAAGGCCGACGCTCCCCCCCCGGCGGAAGAAGCCACGATCATTGTTCCCAAGACGGCCGCGCCAACAGCAAAACCTGCGCCCTCGACGCCTCCGGTAGACGAAAAACCGGCAAAAGGGCGCGGTGGCCTCGTGGCGGTTATCCTCCTTATAAGTGTGCTGGGTCTGGGCGTTGGCGGCTATTTTGCCGGGCTGTTTGGCAATCTCACTGGACCATCCCTGCCGGTTGCCGAACCTTTCACGCTGATTATTGAAAAATCCGCAGGCGCCCCGGCCCGGGCAACCGGGAACATGCCGTCTGAGGCGAGCCTCACCGCGCTGCAGGACATGGTTGAAACCACGGATGTCACGCTGGCGTCGGGGGCAATCGCCGACAGCTGGGGCGACGATGTACTGGCAACCATTGCGCCGCTGGATCAACTCGGTGAATGGCGCCTTGCCGTCAGCAACAATCAGGGCAGACTGAGCGGCGTGACGCAGGATGCCGAACTGGCGGCGTCGTTGAACGCGCGGTTTGCAGATGGGCTGCCGGGAGCACTGGACGGCGCGGTCGATATCGTTTTCAAACTGCCTGTTCTGGCGCGGGAAGAGGTCCTGTCGGTGATCGCTGATCATCAGGACTGCGGCCCGTTGCAACTGTCCGGCACAGATGGAACCGGCGGCTTTGCGCCCGAGGATTCCATCGTGATCACCGGGCGGCTGGCGGAAACATCAACCCGGGTTGCTCTGTTCGATGCGCTGCGCGCCATCGCGGGTGATCGCAAGGTGGTTCTGGATGCCGAAGTACTGAACCCCGCCCTTTGCGTTGTAGAGCAGCGCCTGCCCAAGGCGCCTGCGGGCGGGGCAAAAGTCAGCTATACCCTTGGTGGGGAAGGCACGCCGAACCCATCGGGGCGGTTCTTCGTCGGGGAAAATCCGGTCATCGACGTGATCCTGCCGGAAGACATGACCGACGGCTTTCTGACCGTTTCAATCTTGGATGTCTCTGGCAACGTCTTTCATCTGTTGCCCAATATCGGACGTCCCGAGAATGCGATTGCGGACCTCAGAGATGGTGAGATCGGGCCGTTTTCCGTGCGCGTCGCCTTTGATTTGCAGAATGCAGCAGAAACCGGCGGGCTGGCGTTCAAGGTGGATGATAGCACCCTGGGCAAAAGCCGTATCCTGGTCCTGCATTCCTCGGAACCGCTGTTCGCGGGCATGCGTCCCACATCGGAAAGCGCGGTTGGTTTTGCCGAAGCGCTGCAGCAAAGCGCGGCAGAGGATGCGAGCCGGATCCTGTCGCTGGACAGCCGTATATTGGTGACAGCCCGTCCCTGATTGCGGCCTGTCGGACCTGCGTCCGTCAGAGCACGTCGACGACGATCACCGAGATATTGTCAGCCCCGCCCCCGGTCAGTGCGACCTGCACCAGCCGCTCGGCGACGGTTTCCAAGGGCGTGCTCGACAGAATATCCTCCAGCATGGAGAAGGTGGCATATTTCGTCAGCCCATCCGAGCAGATCAGGAACCTGTCGCCGCTTTCAGCGGTGCCGCGCACCTTGTCGAGCTCCAGATCCTCCCCGACCCCAACCGCGCGGGTGATGGCGTTGGATTGCGGATGCTGATCCGCTTCATCCCAGCTCATCTTGCCGGAGTGGACGTATTCGGCGACCACGGAATGATCTGCCGTCAGCATGTCGATCTGCCCGCCATGGAGCCGGTAGATACGGCTGTCGCCGGCCCAGATACCGGCGAAATGGCCCTGTGCCATGATCAGGGCGGCAACGGTTGCGCCAATGGTGCCGCCGCCCCGCGCCGTCGCTTCGGCCTGGATGGCGCGGTGGGCGCCTTGCAAGGCATCGCGCAACGCGTGCATCTTGGCCGCCGGGTCCAGCCCACCGGGGATCATCGCGGCGGAGTCCGCGATCAGGCGGCTGGCATAATCGCCGGCATCATGGCCCCCCATCCCATCTGCAACCAGCCAGATGTCATGGTCCGGCAGCGCCAGCACCGCGTCTTCGTTGACCTTGCGTTGCAGGCCGACATGGGTCTGAACGGCATAGCGATAGGGGTGCATCGGATTCATAGCGGCCGGGCCTCCTGCCAGATGGGAGCCGTAAGATCGAACAGTCCCATTGCAGCCCCGCCTTGCGGCAGGCCCGGGCACATCATCATCCGCGGGCCGCTGTCCAGAACCGCAGTCCAGATGCTGGTATCAGCAGCCCGGCTGTCCAGCAGGGCCGCCGCCACGGTGTTTGGTAGATCCTCCGTCTGACCAGCGCCGGTCAGCACCAGCGTGTTGCCCGATGTGCGCAGCGGCGCCACCGCGCGCATGGCGGGCGGCTGCACCGCGCCGAGGGCTGCGGATAATTTGTCCTGTGTCATGCTGTCCTCCAATGCATCCAGGGCAATCGCCTCAAGCTGCTCAAACAGCTTTGTGTCGGTGAAATGATCCAGCGCCGCAGGCCCCGGCGTGGCCAGAGGCGCCACCAGTGTCAGCGGAAACCGGCGGCCAACCCGGTCAACCGAGGGCATCAGAACCCCCGTCAGCTTTTCCGGCCCGGCAAGGCCCGCAGGTAATGAAAACCGCCAGATCGGCGCCGACATATAGCTGCGATCAAAGGCCGTGCCATAGGCGCTTTGCCCGGCCAGCAGCACCTGCTGCAGCCAGCCATCCCACAGGCGGACAAAACCGCCCGGCATGTTGATCCGGAAAAAATCTCCGACCGAGGGCATCTTGCCGAAGGCTCCGAACCCTGCCTCCATCACATCGACTTCGGGCAGCTGAATTTTGCCATCGCCGGCAGGGCAAAGGGATTGACGACCGATCCCGATTGCAGCTCGAACAGGGCCAGACGCCCACCAACCCGGAAGTTCACCCGCCGCCGGTCGGTGACGTTGGTCCGGCGTACCTCGGCGGCGTCCAGCAACCGGAACCAGGCCCAGGGCCCATCCCGCGACAGAACGTTCTCGATATTGCGCTTGTCCGGCAAAAGGGTGATCCGCGCCAGGCCGACCGTCCCCGGCCAGGTCACTGCAACCGGCGTGGGCTGGCCCATCCGGTGATTATAGGACACCTGCGTGCCGTCGATCTCCAGAAGAACCTCCTTGGCCTTTGAATCCAGCGCCTTGGGGGTGATCTGGAACTGGACCACCGGCGTGTCGCCCCCGGCAAAGAAGGCATCACGTATTTCAGCGGCATACTGCATCTGTTCCAGCACCGCCTGACTGATCCCCAGATCGACATCATTGACGCGTTTCCAGGTCCACGGACGGCTGCGGGTATCGACATATTTCAGCAGGTTCTCGTCAAAGAAACTGTCGATCAGCCCGCCCGGCGCAAACAGTTTTGCAAAATCCACCATCGCCACATCGGCACGGGCGCGCCGGTTGAAGGGATACCGGTTGTCCAGCGCCTTTTCGCAGAAGGGCAGAACCGAGGCCTGCCAACGGGCATTGATCGAGGCGCGGGTTCCTTCCGAGGTAATGCCGGAAGAGCCCGTCGAGATCTGCATGGCCCAGCGTTGCACCGGCCCGTCGATCCGCGAGGCCGTTTGCTGGAACTGCAGTAGGGCCTGCCCGCTTTCGCCCGAGGTCACGCCGCTGAACGACATCTTGTTCAGCTCCTGATACACGAGTTGCAGAGAGACCATGAGGTCGTCCAGCCGCGAGGGCTGCCCTTCGGGGCGGTCCACCAGATCGTGCAGCCACTGGAATCGGTCCTGCACATAGGCACCCGGTGGCTTTGGCGGCTCGCCCGAGGCGGTCGATGCCGAGCTGACAAGTGCCTCAAGCAGGATTTGTCCTTGGATAGACAGGCTTGACCGGGTTTCGATGGCTGCCACCTGCGACACGCCTTCGCCCAGGGATTCCGTGTTCAGTTGCGAGCGGTCCTCCGCCAGGCTGGTCTCCTGGCTGACCGCCGTCAGGATATTGGTGATCGGAGAGGTCGGCCCGGACAGCACATTGGTCACCTCGACCGCATGGCTGAGGCTTTCCAGCGGCACGATGTCCACGTCCCCCAGCACCTGATCATACCGGGTGATATAGTCGTTGTAATAAAGGTCGAGCACATCCCGGCTGAGCGCAAGAAGCGCGGCTTCGCTCTGGATCTGCTCACCACCGCGGTCGCCCAGCACCCAGACTTCGCGCTGGACACGTTCCGACACGCTCACCGCTTCGGGCAGGAAGACGTTGTGAAATCCGTCATAGGTAAAGATGCCCTCGACACCCTCGTTCAGCGGCTTGCCGGAGCTGCGCACCAGCACCCGTTTCACCGAAGGCCCGCCGATATCGGTCAGCCGCCATTTCGGCAGGCTGGTGGCAGTGTTCGAATTGATGATGCCATTGTAGACCCGTTGCGCCAGCGGCATTTCCGACAGGATATTCTGGGCCTGCTCCACCAGCGGACCATTCAGCGCGATTTCTGTCATCGGCTGGGACAGCATCGCCGTCAGGTGATCCATCAGATCCGCCCGCAGCTGCGCCCGCACGGTTCCGGGGTAGGCCACAGATTCCCAGTCAAGCTGCATCCACTCCTTGACCAGATCGGGATTCATCGGCCCCTGAAGCCCCAGCATCAGGTAGATCTTCAGCGCCTCATAGAGAACATCCGGATTGTTCATATTGGCGCTGATCTGCTCTTCCAGCCGGACCAGAAGGCGTGGCAGCAGCCGCTGGTTCAGCGCGGCGCGATAGGTCTGCGCCGCCTCTGTTCCGATCACCTCACCCTGATAAAGACCATAGGTCATGGCGCGCTCCGGCTCCGGATCCGACAGAACCGGGTTGCCGGGCATGTCACGCAGCAGGTTCAGCGCAGCAGCCACCGGGACCAGGTCGGTATCGCCCACCGGGCTGGGCGGCAGTTCTGCCGCGGCCGCCTGATAGGCTGCGGCCTGCCCGGCGGCCTGTTCGATCAAGGCGGCGTTCTTCAGGTACGAATTCACCCAAAGCGCCCCAGTCACCGAGGCAAAGATCACCGTGGCGGCGATGGCGGCGCGGCGGGTCCAGCGGTAGCGGCGCTCAACCTTGTCATCGGCAGAGACAAGCCCGGCCTCCGGGAACATCACTCCTTCGAACAGGCGGGTCAGAAAGTAGGACCGCCCACTGCCCTGCCCGGTTCCGATGGCCTGACGGCCAATGCCGAAGGTCTGCGCCATACCCAGCATCAGCCGGTCGATCGGCGTGCCTTCCTGAGTGCCCGATGTGAAATAGACCCCGCGCAGCATCTGGCGCTGATCATAGCGGTTATCCTGAAAGACTTCGGTCAGGAAATCGCGCGCCACCCGGCGCATCGAGGCCACCTGCCCCGGAAAACCCGCCACCAGCGCCCGCCGCTGGTGATCGCTTTCGCCCTGCATCTTCTCCAACAGCTGCGCGTTCAACTGCCCCAGAAGGGCTGCAAATTCCTCGTCAAAGCCTGCAATCGGGGCAGCCTCTTTCTTGCCCTTGGGCAGCGGCAGGGTGAAACCCCAGACCTGTTCGCGCTCTTCCTTGCCCAGGGCATCGAAATACTCCTGAAACCCCGCGATCAGATCAGCCTTGGTGAACAGCACATAGACGGGAAAGCGCACGCCAAGCTTTTCACGCAGCTCGGACAGGCGGCGGCGTACGGCTTGGGCGTGGGATTTCTGGGTGATCTCATCCTGCAGGGACAGGTCCGACAGGGAAATCGCGATGATCGCCCCGTTGATCGGCTGGCGTTTGCGGTACTTTTTCAGCAGGCCAAGAAAGCCCAGCCAGGCGGCATTATCCGCATCCGCATCGCTTTCCTGCGTGGTATAGCGTCCGGCGGTATCGATCAGCACCGCCTCATTGGTGAACCACCAATCGCAATTGCGGGTCCCGCCGACGCCGCCAATCGCGGCCTTGCCCATCTTGTCCGCCAGGGGAAACTGCAGGCCGGAATTGACAATCGCAGTGGTCTTACCGGCGCCGGGCGGGCCGATCATCACGTACCAGGGCAGATCCCTGAGGTGACGGCGCCCGTTCTTGGACTTGCGCAATTCGGCCATGGCCTGTTTGAACTTGCCGCGCAATTCACCGATTTCCTCGGCCAGAACATCGTCCTCTTCCGGCACCTCCGTGGCCTCGGCCATGTCTTCGGTCATCTGGCGATCCCGGCGCCGCCGACGCCAGAAAACCAAACCGATGATCATCAGGATCACCACCCAGATCACGCCGATGGTAATGCCTCGCGACAGGATGCTGTCAAAGGGGCGCCAATCCTCCGAGCCGATGAAAGGTGCGAAATACCACACGCAGGCCGACAGACCGGCCGCCAGCAGGATCAGCACGAAATAGAGGGATCTGAACAGCGGCAGAATATAGCGGCGGATCATTCGTCAATCTCCTGCACCAGAAGGATTTCAATCCGGCGGTTCTTGGCCCGGCCTTCACGGGTGCCGTTGTCGGCAATAGGTTCCTTATCAGCCCGGCCTTCTGCGGATAGGCGGTCAGGATCTGTCATCACTTCGGCCATTCCCGCCATCACCGATTTGGCGCGGGCCAGCGACAACGCCATGTTTGACGGGAACCGGGAGGAGCGGATCGGGATATTATCGGAGTGGCCGACGACGATGACCTTGCCCTTTTCATCGTTCAGCGACTCGGCCAGACGGTTGACCGGCCCCTTGAAAGCATCGGAAAGCTTGTCAGAGCCAGAGCCGAACATGCCGGATCCCGCCAGCCGGATGATCAGCAGGTTGCCCTTCTGAAACACCTCGACGATGCCTTCCTTTATCTCGGGATCAAGGAAGCCCGACACCTTGGCCACCTGTTCTTCGATCGTGGGCGCAGGCGGCGGCGGAGGGGGCGGCGGCGCGCGCCGCTCCAGTTGCGCCGCAGGGCCGGAATCGATGATCGCAAGGCGACCAGAGACATTCTCGGTCTGGTTCGACAGGGCCCAGCTGAGGCCGGCATATTGCAGCACCAGAAGCGCGCCGGTCACCGCCAGCGCGATCCAGACCAGACGCCAGGCCGACAGCGCCTTGAAGGGTTTTTTCACCCCCTCCCAATGTGGCGACAGATCCCATTCCAGCGGCCCGCGCTGATTGCGGATAATCCGGGCCAGCGCCGCGCGGATCTGCATCAGTTTCTCGCTGCCACCCTGTTCGACGCGCAGGCGGCCTTCAAATCCCAGCGACATGCACATGTAGAGGAACTCCAACATGTCGATATTGGCGCCCGGCTCTTTTTCCAGTCGCGCCAGCAGGTCGTAAAACCGGTCCCCACCCACGGTTTCGCGGTGGAAAGTACCCACCATGGATTGCAGGCCCCAGCTGGACTGCCCGCCCCAGGGCGTGTTCAGCACCACATCATCCAGCGTCGCGCAAAGAGCGTAGCGCGCGACCTTGACTGTCTGCGCCGGAATACCCGCCTGCAAGGCGCGGTTTTCAAAGGCGCGCACCTCGGCCACGACGCTTTTGCGCAAAGCGTCCGGGTCCATGTGCTGCGCGCGGTTCCGGATACGGCTGATCAGGGCAAACAGGGTCGCGGCACAGGCCGTCAACTGGTTCATCCCGGTCAACGCCAGTTGCGAGGCTTTACCGGGGGATGCTTTTGGCGCAGCGGCGGCGGCCTGCGGAACCCCGTAGGACTCAGGTGCTGGTGGGGCATCCGGTTCTGCCGTCGGCTCGGCCGGTGGCACCGAGGGCTCCGGGCTTGGCATGGGCGCGGTCGCGCGCCGCCCGCCCGGATTGGGCTTGATCACCGTCTTGTCGGTATCACCCGGCTCGGCAAAGGGATCGTCATAATCACCCATATCTTTTTACCCTGTCACCCTTGTACAATTCTGCAGCCCCCCCTGAGGGCGCCGCATGACGATCCGGTACCGGACCGCCCTACCCGTTTCTGATCGCCCACAGCTCCATCTTGAGCCCGGGATACTGCCCCGACACATGCACTGCGATGCCACCGGACGTGGTCATCTTGCGCCAATAGGGGCTGTCGGCATCCATTTCGAAGTATACCACACCCGCATGGTAGGGGATCTGCCGCGGAGCCACCGGCAAGGGGCGCAGCGTGATCCCCGGCAACGCGGAGTTCACCAGCTGACGGATTTCCTCGACCGGGCCGATCTTGGCCTGACCGGCAAAGTGGCGACGCACATCCTCGGCCGGGATCTCGGCGCTGACCGCCAGGACAAACCCGGCATTGCCCAGCAGTTTGCGGTCCGCGATGACTCCGACGGAAATACCGTATTTGCGCGGCTCCAGCTTGATTGAAATCGCGGTCTGTTCCAGCACCGAGCTGAGGTACTGCCGCAGGGTGCGGATCACCGGTGCGAAACAGCCCATCAGATTGTCATGGGTATAGGCGGGGAATTCGGGCGCCTGTTTTTCCGTAGACATGAAAACCGACAACTCACCGGCCAGTCCGGTCAGCAGTGTGAACAGCCGTTCGGGGTGCAGGTTTTCGATCTGCCGCAGATGGCGCACCATCGGCAGCGTGCGGTTCACCACCGTCAGCAGCAAGAAGTCGGACACATCCGCCACGCCGCGGGCGCCGCCGGCTTCGGCCAGACGTCCGGCCAGGGCCTCCATGCGATGCGCGAGCAGCCCTTCGAGTTCCCGCAAAAAACCCGAAAGCGCCGGAGCCGCACGCACATCCAGACAGGAGGGAATGAAGGCCTGATCCAGCACGATCTCCTGATCAGGGCGCACTTCGATGATCCGGGCCACGGGGATGGCCAGCAGGTCAGCCAGATCATCGACCTCAAGCGCGAATTGCAGCCGCATCTTGCCCACATCCAAAGGCACCGGTTTACGCTCGGCGCTGGTGACATCGGTCACCTCCTGCGTGTCGGGACGCAACCGGCTGGCCGAGCGTTCGGCGCCGGACAAATCCACCTCGGCAGCGCCCTGACGGCGTTGCGGCACGGTCAGGTAGACGACGCAGTCCTTGACCGTCGACGGCACCTCCATCGCGGGCGGATGCGGATCGGCCATAGGCACCCGGAACACCGTGCCATCATGGGTCAGCCCCTCGCAGGACTTCAGTGCAAACTGGCCGATTTTCAACGCTTCGTGGTCGATCTCAAGCCCGTTCACCCCCCAGGTATAGGGGCCAAGACGCCGCGCCAGCCCGCCGACAAGCGCCTCGGTATAGCGGTCGGCCTGCTGGAAATGATGAGGCTGCAGAAACAGCCCCTCGGTCCAAAGCACTTTACTGTCCCAGGACACTGGGTTCTCCTTTTAATTGGACCACGCGCAGGGCGCGGGTCAGTCTTTCAACCGGTCCAGCTGAGCCTTGTAGGCCCGCGCAAATTCGCGGCTGAACAGGTCGTGAAAATCGTTTTCCGCCTGATCTGAAATCTCGGCGTATAGTTGTTCGTAAACATCCCAATAGCGTGCCTTCTTGCCGCGCAAGATCCCGCCAAGGCCGCCCTTGTCCTCGATCTGCGCCTCCAGCGCCTTGGGATCCAGACGGCCCAGCACCCCTTTGAGCGCGGCCTCCATGCCGGTGACCATGGCGACCTCATGCGCCTTGATATCCTGCAACGCTTCTTCGGCAGCGGTTTCCGGCGACAGGTAGCCCTTGGTCGCGGGGCGGAGCATGGTCTCAATCGCCTGCTCCGGCGTGATCGAGAATTTCAACGGGTTGTTGCCACCTGCGGAAATCATCGTCTGTTCGATCCGGAACTCGGATTTGATCGAGGTCCGAGTCATCAGGATTTCGCGCAGGCCCGCGATGAGGGTGTGCATGACCCGGCCCATCCTGCGCATGGCCGTCGCCGGATCTTCGCCTTTCAAGGCGGCCTCTTCGGCGCCGAGCCCTTCCAGGAAGGCCGCCGTGATCTGATCGCCAGATGCATCCGATGTCGCGGCCGCCGCTGTCTGATCAGTCGGCGGCGCGTCAGCCGGTTGCGGAGCCGGGGCTATTGGTTCCGGCGCGGTGTGTTGCGGCGGTGGCGCTGGTGCAGGATCTGGCTGATGGTCCTCTGCAGGGGGGGCGGCTGGCGGCATATCCTCGGCGGGTGAAGGCGGCGCAGCCACTGCTGGATCCGCGGGCGAGGTCGGCGCCTCGGAAGGTCCCTCGATCCCCGAAAGGAAATCATCATCCCAATCATCCGGGATGAGCGCCGAAGATGACGTGCTGGGCGATGCAAAACTGTCCTGCGCCGAGGGGGCATGGCTGGGCAGGCTGGCGCCCTCCCCTTCGCGGCCATCGCTGGCCTTCTGGAAAAACGGATCTTCGTCTTCGCCCATCGGCGGCAGCAATTCGTCGATGGGATCTACCGGGTTCAGCTGCGAGGGGCCGGTCGGCTCCGACCCGCCCAGAAGATCATCCAGAAAATCACGCCCCGGACCGGCATCGTCCAGCAGCGCCAGCGGGTCCGGCGCGTTCTCGGCCACCCCGGGTGACATCGGTGCCGCCTCCAGTGGTGCTGCAATGCCCGCATCCGGTTCGGCCAGATCATCCCGGATTTCGATGACCAACTCGTAATTCCCGATACAGATCACATCACCGTTGTTGAGCGGCGTCGGTGTGCGGCCAAGCGGGATTTTCGAATAGTTCAGAAAGGTGCCGTTGGAGCTGAGATCGACGATCACGACCGAGCCGTTATGATCCTCGATCACGCAGTGATGGCGCGAAAGCATCTGATCGGGGTCCGGCAGCACCATATCATTGCTGGCGCCGCGCCCGACGGTCAGGCTGGCCCCCCGCATCGGCACCGGCGCCGCATCGCCAGGCATCGTTCCCGAGCTCTGAAATTTGAGCGTCACCGCCATAGTCGCGATTATCCTCCTACAATCACTGTCACCTGCCCCATGGTGATCATGCCACCACAGGCCGCGTTATCCAGAATGCGGGCGGCGGGCAGATTGTTGATCAGTACCGTCGCCGATCCCTTGATGATCGGATGCGGTGGGGCGGCCGTGCACATGTCGCTCATCCGGGCAGCAGGCAGGCCGCCGACCAGAACGGTCACGGCGCAGGGCGGCAGAATCGGTGTCGGCACCGGCAGCACCGGTGGCGGCGGCGTCGATGGCAGCATGCAAGCATGCAGATCGGTCACGCGGGCCTGGGGCATTCCCATGTCAAACCACCTCCTCGTTACACTTCTTCAGAGGCCGCCGACGTGGCAGCCCCCTGACCATTGCCGCCGCGCGCAATATCCAGCGCTCGGGCGACCAACACACGGCCATGTTCTTCAAACCTATCAGACAATTGGCCCAACGCTACCATATTCATGGCAAAAGCGGCCGCCTCGGAGGCCCCGGCCGGCGCGGGATACTGACGCAGATCGCCCGGCCCCAAGGTGCCATCGGCATAAAGCACCGCCAGAGCACAATTGACCGTGTCATCATCCACATAGGCATGGTCCAGCGTGATGCGCGCCGCATCGCGGTTTTCCTCGCTCGGGTCCAGAACCCAGGCTTCGGAGGTGGTCAGTGACGGCGGATCCTTGGGCGAGCGCGGCCCGATATAATCACGCGCGGCAAGGCAGGCCCACCAGACCCGCTCCCGTGGCGGCAAAAGCACGGCAAGAAGACGCAACAGGTCCACCAAAGCGCCCTTGTCCGCCAGTTCTTTCAGCACCGCCGGGGCCGTTGCGGTCGGCGGAGACTGTAACGGGGTCTTCAGCAGAACATTCGCCCGCGACAGCAGCTTGGCGACCGGATCGGCGGGAAGCTTTTTCAGATCATCATAGTTTTCCGACATCGTTCCCACCTAGTTGATCAGCGTCAGGCCGCCCTTGAGGGTCAGCATTGCGTCGCCTTTGACCGTGGTCATCGGCGCCTTCGCCTCGACCATGCCGGAGCCTTCGATCTTGATCATCGGGCCCTTGATGGTGACACCCGAATTGTCGATCTTGACCGAGGATCCCCCCACCTTGAGCAGGATTTCCTGTCCCGCCGACATCTCGATCTTCCCGGCCGTCACATCCACGGTCAGATTGCCAAGCGAGACCGTTTCGGAGTGATTGCCCTTGGCAATCGTTTCGGTCAGGTTGCCGGTGTCCACATCAAGGGTCATGTTGCCCTTCTGGATGGTTTCAGACTTGTCACCCGTCTCCACCAGTTCCGTGCGATCCCCAGATTTCACGGTTTCTGTCATGTTCTGCTTGATGGTCATCGCAAAACTTTTCTCGTCCGTGCCCGGCGCATCCGGATCAGGCGCATCCAGCCCCACCGTCACTGCTGAGCGATCCTTGACCAGCATCTGGTGATCCTTCTGCGCCTGAACACGCATCAGCTCCTCGCCGGCCTTGTCCTCGAACATCAGCTCGTTATAGCCGCCTCCGCCCTTGGACGAGTTGGTTTTGATCCCCAGCTGTGTCTGATCGTCGGGATATTTGTAGGGGGGCATTGTGTCGGAATTATAGAGCATGCCGGTGCAGATCGGGCGGTCCGGATTGCCGTCCTCAAACTGGATCACCACCTCCTGACCGATACGCGGCACTGCCACCATGCCCCAGTTCTTGCCAGACCAGGGCGTGACGACGCGCACGAAACAACAGGCGGTTTCGTTCTTCTTGCCCTCCCTGTCCCAGTGAAACTGAACCTTGATGCGGCCATATTCATCGGTCCAGATTTCCTCGCCGCTTTGCCCGACAACCGTCGCGGTCTGAAGGCCCGGCACCTCGGGCCAGGGCGTCGCCAGCGGGGCGCGGAACTGTTCCTGCTTTTCGATCGCGGAAAAGGTCGAAGCATAGGCGTCGCCTGCGACCTCTTCGGGGAAATCCATGTTGCGGGGTTTCACGTCCCGCCGCATCTCACCCTCTTTGGCAGCGTCGCTCTTGCGGTCTTCCCTTTCGTTGTAATCCCCTGCCACCTGCAGATAGTGGATCGTATCCACCACCAGATATTCGCCATTGGCGTCACTGTCCGGGTGATTTTTCAGAGTAAAGGTTCCACCAGTGCCAAGGGTGCGCACGCTGGAGGCACCGCGCCAGCGTTTATGAGCTATCGCTTCGGCTTCCATCCGCACCCGGGCCAGTTTTCCGCCCAGGCCGGTGTCTTTGCGGTGGTGGCCCTGATAGTCGTAGACCTCGTAATCCTTGTGGCTGTGATTGCCGCGGGTGATCGAGTTATTGACCTTGAGATCCGCCATGGGTGAGGTGAAATCAAAATCATTCAGCGTCACCTTGCCTCGGGTCAGCGTTTCCTCGCGCGTCCATTCGGCAATGTGATCCTCGCGGCGGCGATCGCGATCATCGCGGGCATGGAATTCGATAGTCGATGAGCCGTTGATCGGGGAATGCCCGCTGATCCCGTCACACAACACAAGGCTTTCGGCAGAATTCTTGTCCTTATTGCTGTCAAAGTAGAAATAAATGCCTTCCTCTTCCATCAGGCGGCACAGAAAGGCGTAGTCCGTTTCCCGGTATTGCAGGCAGTATTCCCGCTTTTCGTATGAATCGCTGAGCCGGTCGCGAAAATCGCTGAAACCATATTCGCTAAAGATCTGCTTGATGATGTCGACCGCCGACAGGTTCTGGAACACCCTGCTGTCAGAGGTGCGCGTCAACAACCAGAACCAGGGCCGGACCTCAGCCACATAGTGACCATAGCCATCCCGGAACCCCATGTTTTCAACCGAGATGCACAGGCCGGAAAACTTCTGGTCGCTTCCATCTGCCGTTGTCACATGCAGGTTCAGGGTCTGGCCGACGATCTCTTCCAGTTTGACCGCCTTGTTCTTGGACTGAAACGCGACCGTGGTTTCGGTCAGCTTGCTCAACCCTTCGCGCACGATGGCCCGTTTCAGGTGCAGGTCCCGGGCGCTGTAGCTGCCCGACATCCAGACCATATCGCTTTCATGGGCTTTGCTCTCAACCATGGCGGCTCCTTTCACGAATGGAATCCAGAGCGGACCCAGCCCGCCTTATGTCCATCCGAAACATCATAAATCATCCAATAGCGCGGCAAGATCGGCATCCATGCCATCGTCGTCGCCGCTGTCCTCATCAATATCTTCAAAAGACGCCAGCAAATCATCGAGATCGCCGCCGTCGTCGCCACCCGTATCAAGATCAAGGTCTTCGAGCCCCAGATCATCAAGGTTCAGATCGTCATCATCGCCACCATCTGAACCGGGAGCGATATCCTCGCCGCCTGCGGCAGATGCAGCCTTGCGCGGATCGGGCGGCGAAGGTTCTGGGGCGGGCAGGCCGGTCCAAGGACCTAGGATTTCTCCGCCTTTCACCGACTGAAAGGAGGTCAGACGCAACTCGTCCCGTCCCTTGACCGCCGCAATCGCCATAAAGCCACGCTCATTGGCCATGGCGATCTTGTCCAGATCGATGTTGCGTTCGGTACAGGGCAGCGCCACCTGATCGCCAAACCGGTCATTCACATAATGATAGGGCATGCCGCCAAGGCTCATGATGCTGCCCAGCTGCATCGCAGCGCCATTGGCCTTGAAAGAGCGCGCCAGCAAAATGGCAACCAGAACCACCGGATTGGCCCAGAGCATCCCGCGCAGCCCCTCGGCCTCGGTAAACTCCTCAAAATCGAACTCGTAGATCGGATCGCTTTTGGCACCATAGGGGCGGCGCAGCAGGAACCGGGGGCTGACCAATCCCAAATGCCCCGCTTCGGACATGCCCTGCAGGGTGTCCCAGGCCTCTGCCACAAGTTTCGGGCGTTCCTTTTTCGGCACCGCCAGGAAGGCGGGCGACATAGCGGCAAAGAAGGGCGCATCCACATGCGCAGCGACCCGCGCGATCCGGCCCAAAAGCTCCGCATGCGGCGGGGTTTCCTCGAAACCATAGAGGCCAATCAGCGCCGAATAGCCGCCACGCCCGTTTTCCTCGTCCAGCGGCTCCTCGGTCAGCAAGCGGGCAAAACCACTTTGGGTTAGATCATCGGCGGCGGCCAGATCCGCCGCCAGTTCCTCGGCCGAAACGTCATACAGCATGATCTCAAGACTGTCGTCGACCTCGACCGAGCGCGCGATCAGATCCAGCGCGCGCCACTGCGCTTCAACTGATTGGAATTCCGGATGATGCAGCACCAGCCGCATCGCATCAGACAGCGCTTCGTCCACCGCCACCTGCATCGCCGCCGCGTCCGGATCTGGCAGCGCACGGATATGTGGACCAACGATACGGGCCAGCATCTCCTCGACCGGAGAGGCTTGCCGCAGCGCATTGCCGGTATCGCCGATCAGCTGCTGGAAGGCGCTGAGCCGCCGGTCCGCGGGCACCGAACTGCCTGCCGAGCGGGTTTTCGGCGCATGGGCACGGGTGCCGTGTTTCTCCGCCCAGGCGCGCAACGTCGTCACCGCATGATCCGCCGTGGCGCCGCTTTGCAACTGTTTGCGCAGCCCCACGAGTTCGGAAAACAGCGTAACATTTTCAAACAGCTCATCCGGGTGCAGATCGTCCAGCGTGCCCAGCTTGACCGCGATGCCTGCGCCATCCTTGCCGATGGGCAGCACCAATTCGGTGGCAAAGCTTTCGATCACATCCTCGACCGTATCGGGATCCAAGAGAACCGCTTTACGCGCAGCCAGGGCATCGCCGGTTTCGACAATACCGCGCGCCGCCCGGCCCGAAAAATCTCCGAACAGCGCCAAGCGGAAGCGTTTTCTCACCAACTTTTGCGGCTCGGGACGATCTGCGGACAGGGTCCCAAATGCGAATTCCGGGTCCTTGTCAGCCTCGGCTTCCGCGGCTGCCGGAGGGGTCGCCTCTTCTGTGGCTGTCTCATCTGCCGTGAGATCCCCCAGAAGATCATCCAGATCGTCGCCGCCTGCGTCCTCATCCTCGCTGGCAAGCCCGGCGAGCAGATCGTCAAGATCATCATCGCCGGCCGTATCCGCAGTTTCCTCACCCGCCAACAGGGCATCCAGATCATCACCCGGATCATCCAGATCCGTCAGAAGAGCGTCGAGGTCATCGCTATCCTCAGCTTCATCTGTGATTTCATCAGGCTCTTTTTCCTCGGAAGCTTCGTCACCCAAGCCTGCGAGCAGGCTGTCCAGATCATCCTCATCTGCATCGTCGCTGGCGTCTTCTTCGAACCCGGACAACAAGTCATCCAGATCATCGCCCGCCGCTTCCTCTGCCGCCTCTTCGGCTTCATCAGTGTCGTCCGAAGTCTCATCCGCGAGCAGAGCATCCAGATCGAAATCCGCATCACTCGGCTCTGCCTCGGACACCTCCTCATCATCGTCCGCCAGCAAAGCGGCAAGGTCATCGTCCGGAGCGTCATCCGGCTCTTGGACCTCGGTCGCATCCTGCAAGAGGGCGGAGAGATCGTCCTCCTCCTGCATCTGATCTGCCTGCACTTCAGGCTCTTCATCTGTAGTCAAATCACCCAGAAGATCGTCCAGATCACTGTCCTCAGCCGCTGTCTCCTCGGCCTCGTCGCTCAAACCCAGATCGGACAGGATATCATCCGCATCCCCTTCGTCCGCGTCGTCGTCGCCGACCCGATCCTCTTCAGAGATACCACCCAGAATGTCATCAAGGTCGGGATCAGCTTGCTCGCTATCCCCTGTCTCGACTTCCGCCAGAGAATTCAGCGCGTCCTCCGCTGTATCACTTGCCTCTGCCGCGTCGGTTTCCGGCTCGGCTAGCCCTTCCAACAGCGCCGCAACATCATCTTCCGGCGCTTCGGTTTCTGAAACTTCAACCGACGTAAGGCTGCTAAGGGCTGCCACCTGCGCAGTGTCTTCGCCTTCTGCCTCTTCGTCATTGTGGCTATCACTCAGGCCGAGATCCGAAAGGATATCATCCGCTCCCCCTTCGTCCGTGTCGTCGCCGCCGGTCGGCTCCTCTTCGGAAATGCTGCCCAGAATGTCATCGAGATCGGAGTCGTCTTCCTCGCCCTGCCCTGTCTCGATTTCCGCCAGAGACTGCAGCGCGTCTTCCGTTGTATCGGCTTCCTCTACCGCGTCGGTTTCCGGCTCGGCTAAGCCTTCCAGCAGCGCCGCAACATCGTCCTCAGGCGCTCCACTGTCTGAAACCTCGATTGAGGCAAGACTGCTGAGAGCTTCTGCCTGCGCCGTCTCCTTCTCCGCGTCGCTGGTATCCTCCGGCACGCTCCCGAGGATATCTGCCAGCGTATCTTCTGTTTCCTCCTGCTCCGGCGGTGGCGCGGCGGTGGTCAGGGTATCGAGGGCTTTCAGTGCATCCTCTTCGTCGCTGTCAGGATCCGTCTCTTCCGCCGAAGCCAGGCCGCCAAGGATATCGCCGACATCGTCCTCAGCAGTGTCCTCTGGCTCGATGGCCGTCAGGCTGTCCAGCGCGGCCAGAGCCTCATCCGGCGTGTCGCTGTCTTCGGTTTCGGGCAGACTGTCGAGCGCGGCGGACAGATCGTCCTGCGTCTCTTCCTCTTCTACCGGGGACTGCGAAAGGCCCTGCAACACCTGCGCCGCGTCGTCCTTTTCAGGCGGCGTTGCCGTGTCCGTCGCCTCAATACCTCCGAGAACATCATCGATGTCAGGCCCGGCATCCTCAGCGGCAGGTGCAGTGCTTGCGATCCCGGCCAGGACATCGGTCACCGTGTCAGCCCCCGGGTCCTGAGATGGTTCTGACCCCGCCAGATCCTTCAGGACATCCGCCGTCTCGTCCTCTGCTGGTTCTGCCGCCGGTTCACCCGTCGCAAGACCCTCAAGGATACCGGAGGTCGCATCCGCCTCGTCCTTTTCCTCAGGCGCCTGCCCGCGCAGACTGTCCAGAACACCCTCGGACCCGTCCTCAGTTTTTGCCTCAACCGGGGCCTGGCCCGCCAGATCCGACAGGATATTGCTGCTTTCATCCGCGGCTTCCTCGGGCAAATCTATGCCACGCAAGGATTCAAGGGCCGTCTCTGTGTCGGCGGAGGGTTCGGAGGCCGACACTGCCGACAGCAGGCTCGGCGTATGCAGGATCTTTTCGATCAGCGCCTCGGCCCCGGATTTGCCATCCATATAGGCCATCAGGTTTTGCAGCTGGGTGCGCGCCTCCAGCAGCGGGCGCAGCGCGTCCACCTTGGCGGCAATCGCGCCGGGTGAAAAATCCTTCATGCTTTCGAAAGTCAGATCGACCGACAGATTGCCCTCGCCGGTCAGCGTGTTGGGCACCGAAAAGGCGGCGCGGGGCGCCAGCGCCTTCATCCGCGCGTCGAAATTGTCGACATCGATCTCAAGGAATGTCCGGTCCGCCACCGACGGCTGCGGCACCTTCGATTTGCCCGTCAGATCCGCCATCACCCCCATGACAAAGGGCAGCTGAACCTTCTTCTCCGCGCCGTATAGCTCCACATCATATTCGATCTGAACCCGGGGCGCGCGATTGCGGGCAATGAACTTTTGTGAGCTGTCAGCCATCCCCGCCCCCTTTCAGCGCCGCCAGTTCATTGCGCAGCACTTTGATCTCCTGATGCATCTCCAGGACATGTTCGTCGATCACATCAGTCTCCCGGCGCACCAGATCGCGCAGCTGTTCGAATTCGGCTTCCGCCTCAGCCTCCACCGCGGACTGCATGGTATTGACCAGAAGACCGATGAACAGGTTCAACACCGAAAAGGCGGTGATGACGATAAAGGGCACGAAGAACGACCAGGCAAAGGGGAAAACCTCCATCACCGGACGCACGATCCCCATCGACCAGCTTTCCAATGTCATGATCTGGAAGAGGGAATAGAGCGACCGCCCCAGCGTGCCGAACCATTCCGGGAAAGCCGCGCCATACATCAGCGTTGCCATCACCCCAAAGACGTAGAAGACGATCGAGATCATGACGATCACCGCGCCCATGCCGGGCAAGGCATCCAGAAGCGCCTGCACCACAGCCCGCATCTGCGGAATGACTGAAAGCAGACGCAGCGCCCGGATCACCCGCAACCCGCGCAGAGCCGACAGCCCCTGTTTGTCCGGCAACAGGCCGACGCTGACGACCAGCAGGTCAAAGATATTCCAGGCCGAGGCGAAGAACCGGAACCCATAGGCGAAGAGTTTCAGCGCCAGTTCAGCAACAAAGATCCCAAGCACAAGCCGATCGATCCCATCCAGCAAACCGCCAATCTGGGCATCGACCGATTGTGAGGTGCTGAGCCCCAGCGTCACCGCGTTGAAGATGATGACACCCAGGATACCGTTGGTCACCGCAGGGCGTTCCACAAAAATGCGGGCGCGGGCGCGCAGCGTCAAACTCTCTTCGTGGTCTGCGGTACTCAACGTCTCTTCTCCTCTCGCTCTTTGGCAGGCGTCAGGCCGCCGCTTCCACCACGTTATCGACCAGCCCCTTGATGTCCTTGATCGCATCGAGGACGCCCTTGCCCTCTTCCAGGATGGTCAGTTTCTCCAGCTCCTTGATCTTCTGAATGGTGGTACGGTCGTCGATCTCCAGACCGTTGCCCTTCATCACCTCCTGAATTTCAACGAGAAACGCTTCGCGCTCAGCCAGCTTCTTGTTCATGGCAGAGCCGGCCCGTTTCAGATCCATGCATTTCGCGCCGATCTTGACCCCTTCCTTCAGGGTCCTGTTGGACTTCATCGCCTTCATCAGCTTGTCGGCGCTGGCGCCCAGTTTGTCAGCGCGGTGGCGGGTCTTGGTGGTATGTTCACGGTAGGCCACGCGAGCCTTTTCCACATCGGCAAGGTTGCTTTTGATCTTCTTCACCGAGAAATCCATGATCTTTGCGGCGATGGATTTCAGGTCCCGCCCCTGGGTGACTTCCTCTCCGGCATCTTTTGCGGATTTTAGCGCTCCTTTGATCGCGGCCATCGGTTTGGAATAATCGAGATTGCCCGCGATATCGCCAAGTCCCTGCCGGTCGATTGCCTGCTGTACCGAGGTTTCCCGCAGTTTCAGAAAGGCAGCGAGCCCCTTTTGCAGGTCCTTGCGCAGCTTAGCTTCGTTCTTCAGCTGCTGATTGATCTCAAGACCCAGTTTGGCCACCTCGACCACGATGGTCTTGTAGGAGGTGATCTCGGCCCCCGACGTGGCAATCAGTTTCGCCACCGAGGCGCCGATCTTGATCACACCAAGGCTGCATTTGACCGTAGTCTTGACCCGCGCCTCTTTCAGCAGCTTGTCTTTCTGCGCCTCGGCCTTCAGCGTCTTTTCAACCGCCTTCTGGGCTGCCGGTTCGGCCGAGGCCAAGGCGTTCTTGATGCTCATGTTAGAGTCAGCGATCATCTGCTGCGCCGCTGCCACGTTCTTTTTGGTCGGCTCCTGCATCAGCTCGCCGATCTTCTTGTCGAGCCGGACCGCCTCTTCCTTGATGATCTTCTCGTAATCCAGCATCACCGCCTCGGCGGCCGCTTTCAGACGGTTCATCGCCGTGCTGGGCACCTCTTTGGGCTTCGACAGCTTGCCGGTGGTTGTGACCTCGATCACCACGTCCGCGCGGTATTTGGGGATTTCCAGATAGATCAGCTTTGGTTTGCTGCGCACGATATCGATAATTGGCAGCGTTGCCTTTGTTACTGTTGTCTTCGCCATCTCAAGATCCTCACTGATTAAATTGCAGCCCCGTCGACCGCTGTTTCCTACTGACTACTTGTGCCGGTTCACCCGGCACGCTTTGCGCCCCTATTCGAACGCGTATGAGAAGGCGTCATCGGCGATGTCGATCTCAACCTTGCTCACCTCCCGGCCCTCCATCAGGCGGCGAAGAAATTCGTTGGAGATGTCTGGCAGCATGCTGTTGGTGACGATGGCGTCGATCATCCGGCCACCGCTTTCCAGCTCCTGACAACGCTCGACGATCTTGTCGACGACCGCATCCGAATAAGAGAACGGCACGCTATGCGCTTCCTCGACACGTTTCTTGATCCGCCCCAGCTGCAGCCGGGTGATCTCAGCGATCATGTCGGGGCTGAGCGGATAATAGGGGATCGTCACCAGACGCCCCAGAAGCGCCGCCGGAAAGATCTTCAGGAGCGGATCACGCAGCGCCTTGGCGATGCCTTCGGGTTCCGGCATCAGATCCGGATCGGCGCACATATCCATGATCAGATCGCTGCCCGCGTTCGAGGTCAGCAGGATCAGCGTGTTCTTGAAATCGATCACGCGGCCTTCGCCATCCTCCATCACGCCCTTGTCAAAGACCTGAAAGAAGATCTCGTGCACGTCCGGGTGGGCCTTTTCGACCTCATCCAGCAGCACCACCGAATAGGGCTTGCGACGCACCGCCTCGGTCAGCACACCGCCCTCACCATAGCCGACATAGCCCGGAGGCGCGCCTTTCAGCGAGCTGACCGAATGGGCCTCCTGATATTCGGACATGTTGATGGTGATGACATTCTGCTCACCACCATAAAGGACCTCGGCCAGCGCAAGCGCCGTTTCCGTCTTACCCACACCGCTGGTGCCGGCCAGCAGGAAGACACCGATAGGTTTGTTAGGGTTGTCGAGGCCGGCGCGGCTGGTCTGGATGCGCTTGGCAATCATCTGCATCGCGTGATCCTGTCCGATCACCCGCTTGGCCAGATGCTCTTCGAGCGACAGGATTGTGGCGATTTCATCCTTGACCATGCGACCCACCGGGATGCCGGTCCAGTCCCCCACGACCGAGGCCACCGCCTGATGATCGACGATGGGCAGGATCAGCGGGCGGTCGCCTTGCAACTCTTCGAGTTCCGCGTTCTTTTCCTTCAGCTCCTGCATCAGGGTGGCGCGGGTTTCCTCATCCAGCGGGCTGTCACCGGCGTCTTCAACTTCTTCGGCAGGCGCATCCACCGGCGCGGCGCCCTCGCGCAGCTTGGCGCGCAGCTCAAGGATCGCCTCAACCACGGCTTTTTCCCGGTCCCATTGGCCTTTGAGTTCCGCCAGGCGTTCTTCCTCGGCGGACTTTGCGGCCGCCACGGCCTCGCGCCGCGCGGCAACGTCATAGCCGGCGGTTTCGTCGCGACCGATGATCTCCAACTCGGTGGTCAGCGCCTCAATCCGGCGCTGACTGTCGTCCACCTCGGCCGGGACTGCGTGCTGACTGACCGCCACACGAGCGCAGGCCGTATCCAGCAGGCTGACGGATTTGTCCGGCAATTGCCGCGCCGGGATATAGCGCGCCGACAGGGTGACCGCCGCTTCGATCCCCTCATCCAGAACCTGCACGCGGTGGTGTTTCTCCAGCATCGAAGCGATGCCGCGCATCATCAGGATCGCCTTGGGAATGTCCGGCTCATCCACCTTCACCACCTGGAAACGGCGGGTCAGCGCGGGGTCTTTTTCGATGTATTTCTTGTATTCCGCCCATGTGGTTGCGCCGATGGTGCGCAGGGTGCCACGCGCCAGGGCCGGTTTCAGCAGGTTGGCCGCATCGCCGGTGCCCGCTGCGCCCCCTGCCCCGACCAGCGTGTGGGTTTCATCCACGAACATCACGATGGGGGTGGGGCTGGCCTGCACCTCGTCAATCACCTGTCGCAGACGGTTTTCAAATTCGCCCTTCATGCTGGCGCCGGCCTGTAGCAGACCCACATCAAGCACCAGCAGCCGCACATCCTGCAAGGCGGGCGGAACATCACCGCGGGCGATGCGCAGCGCGAAACCTTCGACCACCGCGGTTTTCCCGACGCCTGCCTCCCCGGTCAGGATCGGGTTGTTCTGGCGCCGCCGCATCAGGATATCGACGATCTGGCGGATTTCCTCGTCCCGGCCGACGATCGGATCGATTTCCCCATTGCGGGCCTGTTCGGTCAGGTCGGTGCAGAATTGCTCCAGTGCCTCGCCCTTGCCCATGGCGCCGGGGGCCATCGCATTGGATGCTTCACCCGGCTCGGCACCGCCGCCCACGTCGCTGCCATCCTGCGCGCCAAGGCGATCCTCGGGCGAGCCTTCCGTGGCTGCGGCAAAATTGTCGGCCAGATCATCGGCGCCGATCTTGGCCAGCTCGGGCGACATCGACGCCAGGATATTGCGCAAGGCGGGTGTTTTCAGCATCCCCAGCAGCAGATAACCGCTGCGCACCTTGGAGTCTGAATAGAGCAGCGAGCCCCAGACCCAGCCGCGTTCCATCGCATCCATCAAATGATCGCTCAGATCCGAAATCGCCGAGGCCCCGCGCGGCAGCATATCCAGCGCCCGCGTCAGTTCCGTCGCGATCTTGCCGGTATCCAGATCATAGTGCTGGATGATCCGGTGCAGATCGCTGTCCTGTAGCGCCAGAAGCTGATGCATCCAGTGGACCAGCTCCACATAGGGATTGCCCCGCATCTTACAGAATACGGTTGCGCCTTCGACGGCCTGATACCCCAGTTTGTTGAGCTTGCCGAACAAGGCCACACGGCTGATCTCGGTCATTTCACATCACTCCCTCTACTCGTTCTTGGGACCCGGCGGCGACACCGGGATACAGATACAGATCACCCGCATCGGGCTGGTCCTTGTCCGGATCGGGCCGCGAGCGGATCCAGCTGGTATGGCCCAGCCGGGTGCTGCCGCCGAGACTGGCGCGCGGCACCTCGTCTCCGGCCAGCACAAGGTTCACATCCCAGTCCAGCACATCCCCGACGTAGGACCGCACGATGGACCGCAGGCGCGAAAGGGCCCTCCCCCCCGGCAGCAACCGGTTGTAATCCGCAAGGCTGAGCGGGCCGATCCGCAGGCGGAACTTGGCGGTCCTGCTCCAGACATTGTCACCCAGGCTGGTGCTGCGCCCCAAAGCCCCGGATCCCAGTTGCCAGCGGTCATCCGGCTCCAGCTGCAGCCAGCTGCCAACGTATTCTTCCAGATGGACAGGCACCTCCAGGAAGGCGGACAGGATCGAGACCAGCCCTTCGGGATGCTTTGCGCCTTGCGAGAGGTGCCCCGAAAAATGCAGCTTGGCCAGATCCGGCATGGCATCGCGATCCGGCAGGCCCTTGCCGCTGTAGCCGGTAAAGGCAGCGATGCGTTTGGCCATCGGATCATCGGCGCGGTCAAAGCTGACGGCCGGCTGCCCCTGTGTCCAGGCCCGGTACAGCAGGCTCAGCATCCGGTGAGTCAGCATATCGGCAAAGGCCACCATGGTCGGATCACGGTGGTTCCGTTTGCGATCCCGGGCATATTCCGTCAGGTGCAGCGGCAGCGGACCCTGCGGGCCGAACAGACCAAAGAACCGGTTGGTCAGGCGCGCAGGCCGGTCGCCCTCTGGCGGGGTGAAGCCCGCAATGGTGGAGGGTGGAAAGGCCAGCTCGGCCTCCTGCCCCAGCCGCAGACGGTCCTCGCGCGGGCGACGGCTTTCGCCGAGGCGCGGGGCCTCGGCAAAATGCGCCTCCAGCAGCCGCAGGGCCTGAAAAACGTGATGCTCTTCAGGCGACGCGGCCAGCCGGCCATATAGACTCAGATCATCCGGCCGAGGCCCTTTTCCGGTCGCCATCTGGCAATGTCTCCGCGTTTCTCGGTTCGAAGAACCGTTTCCGTGAACGAATTGATGGTGGCATATCCGCGAAAGAACCGCTCCAGCACGGCCCCCAGCGCATAGATGTTGCTGCCTTCAAAAAAGCTTTCGTCAAATCCGATTGTGATCTCGAGCCCGCGCACGGCGGTCGACAGGATCTCGTCGCTCATCCGCCGCACGATGGGGCGGCTCGACACCGATACGATCCCTTCCAATTGCTTTTCGGTGACCCGGTTTCCCAATGGGGCATAAAGGCCCACCAACTCGCGCAGGGCCTCGGCCGCCTGCCCCTTGCCGCTGTCGGCAATCGACACGTAGTTGAGGCTGAGATGGGAGATCAGCCGCCAGGCGGTATCCCCCTGTGCCAGCGTCGGATGCGGCCGCGTCGGAGCGACCGGCAAGGAGATCTTCCGCACCGGCCCGCCCTCCGGCAGGTGAAACACGTCATCGTTCCCGGTTGCCAGCAGCAAGGGAAGATCCCGGTTGGTACAAAGCGCATTGACCGCCAGCTGTTCCAGATGCGGCCCGAAGGGCGCCTGCGTGCGGTCCACCAGCGTCAGGTAGACTTCTGACCCCAGATAGGACGAGCGTACCCCGCGCAGGCGCTCCTTTTCCGACCTTTGCCGCATCCGGCGTTTGATCGTGTAATAGGCGGGATGGGTTTCGCCCGCAGCGGTAAAATCAGTGGCCGAATAGAACGGGCGGAAGACCACGTCATCTTCGCCTTCGCCGCTGATCCCGGTAACGCTGCGCAAGGCGTAGATTTCAAAATCCAGCCCCGCAGTCCGGTTCGGGATCACCTGATGTTCGGTGTCGTTCGGGGTGATACGGACCCGGTCGCAGCGTTTTTCAAACAAGTTCACCGCCGGAACCGCATTCAGCTGAAAAACCTCGGGTACGACGATGGGCTCGATGCCGCGCATGCCTTCGCGCAGCAGGATGTAGATATCGACCTCATCCCCCTCGGCACGCTGCAATGCGGGCGCCAGCCCCTGAAGTTCCACAAAGCGGAACCGTTCGGGCATGGCGAAGTATTCCTGGAGCAGGCGATAGCCGTCGTAGGATTGCCGGGGCACCGGCAGCAAGGCCTCGTCTCGGGAAAACCCCTTTTGCACCACAGCGCCATCAGCCAAAGGCGCCTGCCAATCGGCCCTGCGGTTGGTTGACCGCGCGACGACTCCCTGCACCTGGGTGCACAGAAGTTCCAGCAAGGGCCAGCTGTTGCCCGCTGCGCTGGACAGGTAGATCTGCAACCGGTCCATGCCAAGATCGCGCAGCGCCTCACCATCGTTGCGTTTCAGCCGCAGGCGAATGCCGGCGCGGGCATCAAAGCCGGTTGCAACCCCGGCGGCCACCAGATCCCCGCGACCGTCGATATACTGGGCCTCGGTGATCTCGATCGGCCACATGGTGATTTCCGCCGCGGTGCGAAATTCGCAAGGGGTCTGCTCCCCTTCGGTCAGGCGCGACCGCAGCACCGAGCCGCGCGGCATGACATAGCCGCTTTTGACGGCAGAGTTGCTGGTATCCGGTTCAAAGGCTGCGATCATCATCGAGGGCGTCGGCGCAAGGTAATGCGGATAAATGATTTCAAGCAGGTTCGAAGTGAAATTGGGATACTGCAGCTCCAGCTCCAGCTGCACCCGGGCCGACAGGAACGCGACCCCTTCCAGCAGCCGTTCCACATAGGGGTCGAGAACCTCAACCCCCTCCATACCCAGCCGCGCCGCAATTTTTGGATAGGCCGCAGCAAATTCGCTGCCCATGTCGCGCAGGTAATTCAGCTCGTTTTCATAGTGGTCCAGCAGCCGTGTATCCATTGCTACAGCCCTCGTTCCACGTTTACTTCACCGGTGGTCAGATCAACCTTGCTGCGCAGGTAAAGCTCCAGCGGCATCGGTTGCGCCCACATATCCGCGCGGATCTCCAGAGCCACCGTCATGCCTGCGGCCTCTGTTTCGCCGGTCAGGCGGACATCGACAGACCCTTCGATGATCCGCGGCTCATAGCGGGACACCGCCCGCTCGATCCCGCGCCGGATCATTTCCGTTTTCTCGCTGGTCGAATACTCACCCGAAACTTCACCCAGCCCGTAGTTCAGAACCGAAGCCGCCACCGCCGGATATCTGTCGACCGGAATATGGCTTTCTCCGTTCAGCGTGTTCAGCAGCCAGGACAGATCCCGCTGGATGATGTCACGGAGCCGGTTTAGGTCGATCACCCGCGATTCCCGGCTTTCCTTGCGGTTGCCGGGATCATTGTCCGTCAGCCGATCCAGCAAAGAGGGCTGAAGGCGTTCGGCAAGGGTCTGATCAGCCATCCGTCAGGCCGCCCTGCGGCTCATCCGTGTCCTCGGCGCCATGCAAGCGCAGACTGCGCAGATCCATAATCGCGATGTCCTGATCGCCAATGGTGAGCAACCGCTGACCGATGCCGATATAGGTATTCGCGCCGATATCCTGCCAATCCGTTGCCCGGGCCATCATGGCCTCCGGGTCTGCCTCGGTGCTCTCGGGATATCGGGTTGGCACCAGCGCAACCAGTTCGCCCCCATTCACCAGCGTGATGGTGCCTGCCATCCAGACCCGATCGCGCAGATCAGCCGGTTCATCCAGTTCAAGCGACCGGATCTGGGAAAAGGGCATCCAGAAATACCGGCCGTTGATGATCACCTCCAGCACCGGACCAAGCCGCATATCGGCATCGGCGATCCAGTCAAAGACCTTGCCATCCGCTTCTCCCGGGGTCGCCGGGGCCGCATCAAAAGCCTTGGCCCGGAGCGCTGCGGATTCATCGTGTTTGCCCTGCGCCAGAAGTTTCTGCGCTTCGATCAGATGCGCCAGCCAGTCCTGAGGCTCGCCAAAGATCATCGGGGCCTTTTCACCCTGAAAGACCTTTTCTCGGTAAACCTCGCAGATGATCGCTTCGCGGTAGGTCTGCGCCATGAGCGTGGCGCCCGGATCCAGTTCAGCGCTCAGCTTCAGTTGGGCGATGGCCCGTTTCCAGTCCCCTAGAATACAGAGCAGTTGAAACAGAAAAATTCGCAGTTTCGCATTCGACGGGTCCGCCCGCACTTTGTCCTGCAGGGCCGTCAGCGCCTTACCAGGATCGCCCGACTTCAGATATTCCTCGGGGGTCATGCGCCAACTCCGACAGTTACTTGATCACAAACAAATACCCCGGACGCCCAAAACGTCCGGGGCGAGGGCATATCAGTATTCGAATTTGCCCGACTGAACGTTCCACTGGAAGACAACCGGTTTTTCCAGTTTGCCGGTCTTCTGGTTCGTCGACTTGTAGGTGTGCTCGATCGCGGCATAGGCCAGCGACCAGGTTTCCTCGGGGATGCCATCCTCACTCGCGGAGATCGAATAACTGTCGACCACCACATCCTTGAGCTTCCATTCGGAATAGGCCAGCAGACCTTCGGACTGGCTGTCACCCGAACGACACCAGTGCATGATGATTTCCGGACGCACCGTGCCGTTTGCAACGGATTTGGCAAGCTCGTTGGATGCCTTGCCCATCTGGGAGGTCAGCTCGATCTTACCAAAGTTCGAATTCGCATGCATCCGCTGGGTCGAGCCGAGATCGGTCATTTCGACAGCGCGTTCCACGTTCCAGCTGGCGGACTGGATCACGATCCAGTTCTTGTGGTTCTCTTCGGTTGCATCGCCTTCGATGTCCGAAATCTCGACGAACATATTCGCAGCCATTTTCTATCCTTTCAAATTCAGTACTCGTTAAGGCCAAATGTTTTGTCAGACCCTGTTGTGTGCGGCTGATGAGTGGAAATCAGCCTCCTTTTTCTGAGGGCAGTTTCGACACCAGCCGGAGCGAGACAGAAAGTCCTTCAAGCTGGTAATGCGGGCGCAGGAAAAATTTGGAGCTGTAATAGCCCGGGTTGCCCTCGACCTCTTCGACCACCACTTCCGCAGCGGCGAGAGGTTTGCGCGCCTTCTCGTTTTCCGATGAAATATCGGCGTTGAAATCGACGTAATTGTTGATCCAGTTCTGCAGCCAGCTTTCCATATCCTGGCGGCTTTTGAACGACCCGACTTTGTCGCGCACCATGCATTTGAGGTAATGCGCGAACCGGCAGGTGGCGAAAAGATACGGCAGGCGGGCCCCAAGGTTGGCATTCGCTGTCGCATCCGGATCGTCATATTCGGTGGGCTTGTGCAGGGATTGCGCGCCCATGAATGTCGCCACATCCGTGTTCTTGCGGTGGATCAGCGGCATCATGCCGTTCTTGGCCAGTTCCGCCTCGCGCCGGTCATCAATGGCAATCTCGGTCGGGCATTTCTGATCCACACCGCCATCCGTGGTCGGGAAGGTATGCGATGGCAGCTCTTCCAGTGTACCGCCGCTTTCGACGCCGCGGATCCGCGAACACCAACCGTAAGTCTTGAACGAGCGGGTGATATTGGTGGCCATGCCATAGGCGGCGTTGACCCAGCCGTATTTCTCGCTGCCCGCACCGCTGGTGTCTTCTTCGAATGCGAATTCATCCACCGGATCGGTTTTCGACCCATAGGGCAAACGGCCAAGGAAGCGTGGCATCGCCAGACCAACGTATTTGGAGTCTTCGCTTTCGCGCAGGGACCGCCAGGCGGCATATTCCGGCGTCTGGAAGATCTTGGTCAGATCGCGCGGATTGGACAGTTCGGACCAGCTATCCATCTGGAACAGGGTCGGCTTGGCGCCCGTGATCAGCGGCGCATGGGTTGCAGCGGCGATCTTGGACATCTCGCCCAGCAGTTCGATATCCGGCGGAGAATGGTCGAAGTGATAATCCGCCACCAGAGAGCCATAGGGTTCACCGCCCAGCTGGCTGAATTCTTCGGTATAAAGCTTCTTGAAGATCGGAGACTGGTCCCAGGCAGTGCCTTTGAATTTCTTCAGGGTCTTGCCCAGTTCCTTTTTGCTGATCGGCATCACCCGAATTTTCAGCATCTCGTCGGTTTCGGTATTGTTGACGAGATAATGCAGCCCGCGCCAGGCGCTTTCCAGTTGCTGGAACTCTTCATTGTGCAGGATCAGGTTGACCTGCTCGGTCAGCTTCTTGTCGATCTCAGCCACGATGCTCTCGATCGAGCGCAGTGCATCGTCGGAAATCAGCCCGGTATTGGCCAGGGCCTGTTCGGCCAGCGTCTTGACCGCGCTTTCGACTGCGGTCTTGGCCTGATCGGACTTGGGGCGGAATTCCTTTTGCAGGAGGTTTTCAAATTCGGCGGAGCCAAAGGCGCTTTCGGCAACGGCGGCTTCGGTCTGGAGTTCTTCGTCAGCCATTGTGATCCTCCTTATTCCGCATCAGATCCGGCATCGCCGCCGGGTTTCGGTTGGGCCGCCAGGGTTTTCAGCAGGCTCGGATCCTGCATGATTTTTGCAATCAGATCCTCGGCGCCGGTCTTGCCATCCATGTAGGTCATCAGGTTGCTCAGCTGCGTGCGCGCATCCAGCAGCTCGCGCAGCGGCTCGACCTTGGCAGCGATAGCGGCCGGTTTGAAATCATCCATGCTTTCAAAAGTGATATCGACGGCTAGGTTCCCCTCGCCGGTCAGCGTGTTGGGCACGGTGAAAGAGGCACGCGGCGCCATGGACTTCATCCGGTCATCGAAGTTGTCCACGTCGATTTCCAGAAACTTGCGATCGGCGACTGCGGGTTGTTCCACCTCGGATTTCCCGGTCAGATCCGCCATCACACCCATAACAAAGGGCAGCTGGACCTTCTTTTCCGCGCCGTACAGCTCCACATCATATTCGATTTGAACCCGGGGCGCCCGGTTCCGGGCGATGAACTTTTGTGAACTTCCGGCCATCTAGGTCTCCTTACTCGTCAATTCCGTGGCACGATGCGGTGATCTTTTCGACCTGTCGTCACACGCCACTGTCCCTGTTGTTTCAATCGTCGTCCTCAATGCCG